>JAAZHE010000087.1 GCA_012510855.1 Bacillota bacterium
ATCCCACACAGTGCAGAATTCCGCCATTCCGCCTGGGTAGAACTCCCGATCCTTCCAACCTGCGCCATGGCCTAGGTGCTCGGTAAACTCACACAAGTTCTCCCGGCCGGTACGACAATACTTGCACTCGCCGCAGCCTTTAAATGCCAAGACGCCGACCCTCATCCCCGGCTTGAGAATGGGATGATCCTTGGGACAGGACTCTATAATGCCTGCAACTTCGTGCCCTAAGGCAATGTTCGGTGGATTTGGCTTTTGCACGCCTAGAGTGTGAAGAGACCAGGGGTTCTCTCCCAAATAGTAACGAATGTCGCTGCCACAGATACCGCACGCCTTCACCCGAAGCAATACCTCGTTGGGCCCCGGCTCGGGCATCGGTATGTCTTGAAGTACAAGATCACGAACGCCTTTGAGAATCGCTGCTTTCAATTCATCACATCCTTTCTAGAGTCGTGTGTGACTAGAATCCAAGGGAGGTTCCCTTGCCCCGCTTCCGACTATCCCAACTCTCCCCACCGCTGCCGCAGAATCTTATAGGCCTCCCTGACAGCACTGGCAGATTTACGCATATGATGCTTCACAGCCTCCTCAGCTCGATCCGGGTCCCGTGCTGCTAAAGCCTGCAGGATGGAAGCGTGTTCAGCAATGGTCTCTTCAACCCGTTCTGGAATCGCGTTCGAAAGAATCCTAACTCTGTGTATATGTGCATTTAGATTCTCCACCATCTGAATTAGCTTAGGGCTCCCGCTTTGCTGCAAGAATGCTCGATGCAGCTCCACAACGAAGTCAAACTCATTGATTCGGTTGCCCTGCCGCAGTTCCTCAACCAGGCTGTCAAATCTATACATCTGATCCTCAACTTCAGAAGGCGGCATTCTCACTGCCGCAAGGCGGACAGCAAGCCTCTCCAGATACTCACGGATTAAAAAAACCTCTTCCAGTTCTTCAAGGGAGATATCAGCTATCTGATATGCTCCCTGTGGCCCCCGTACCACTAGCCCCTCCTGGGCAAGCCTCTGCAGAGCCTGCCTTATAGGGGTACGGCTCATATTAAGCTGCGCTGAAAGCAGCCTTTCGGACAGCACAAATCCTGGAGTATAACGGCCCTCAATAATCGCCCGCTTAATCGCCTGATAACTCTGCTCGAACATCGTCTTATCTGCCAAGCTAATGGTGATCTCACCCCCTGATTCAACACCATTCTACAGTTAAAAGTCCTCTTGGTAGCTATCCATGTTCCAACGCTCTGTCTAGCTGTGCTTCTTGATGAGAAATCCCACCTTCTGCACTGCCATACCAGATTGGTATACCACTTATTGTGCATTGTTCGTTACTATTCCCGCATTTCCTCCACTGCTACCTAAACTTCCTTTACGACAACATCATGCGGATCTTGACGTAACGAGAGATTATAAGATGATGCTTAGATACTCCTTCGTACAGCCTACCTAGTTCTAAGCCTTTGCGCTGCGCTCACGAAACTACTAGCAGCAGCCGGAGAAGAGTTGAAATAGACGTGGGCATAGCTCGCCACTACCTGCTTGTACTGATAGCCATCATAGAACTCACGCCCATCAGTGGTTTTGGCTGCATATAAATCCGCCGAAAGGTCAGAGCTTACCACCCGTGACTGATGAAACTCCTGCCCGCGAATTACAGTCCCTGCGGGTCCGAGCAGCGAATCGCGACGTGTTGTTAGCTCAAGATAGCGAATCCGCAAGTATGCGGAGTCCATGACAAAATCAATGGGCAGTACACCACTCATTGGATAGGTCTTGCCGTCAAACCCCGTCAAGGAACGTCCAAGATAAATCAACCCGCCGCACTCACCATAGATCGGCATTCCCAACTCGGCAGCTCGCCTAAGCTGCTCGGCCAGATTCACATTCTCGGCAAGCTCCCGAGCGAAACTCTCTGGATAACCGCCGCCGAAATACACCGCAGCTGTCCCAGGTGGCAATATCTCACCAGCGATGGGAGAGAATTCTACAATCTCAAACCCCGCCCCTCTCAGGGCTGCCAAGTTTTCCTCGTAATAGAAGCAGAAGGCAGCGTCACGGGCAAGAGCCAAACGTGGTCCTTGAGTTAGAGTCTCAGACTCTGGGGATTGCACC
>JAAZHE010000088.1 GCA_012510855.1 Bacillota bacterium
CCTATGAGCGGCTGCTGGCCGATGTGATGCGGGGAGACTCCACACTTTTTACCCGCTGGGATGAAGTAGAGTACGCCTGGGAGTTTGTTGATCAGATTGCCGGCTACTGGGAGGAAAAAGGCACACCGGTAGAGATTTACCCTGCCGGCAGCTGGGGACCGGCAAGTGCCGACTGGCTCTTGGCCCAAAACGGCCACCGCTGGATTCTGCCCTTTCAGTGCCTCTTGACCGACCGCCCTGGCCTGGAAAGGGTAGATAGCGGCCCGTAGAGGGCGGCCGGTTGCGGGGTTTTTCAGAAACCAAGTTGACAAGACGGCAGCAGGGATCCGCTGTGCCAGGGAGACAGGAGGTGTCCTTCATGGCGAAGTTCTATGATGTGTCGATGCCTATTCATACCGCCATGCCGGTATATAAGAACCGGGAGGAAAACCGACCGCATCTTGAGGTGATTAGAGATTTTAGCCAAGGGGCCTTTGAAACCCGGCTGAATCTCTATATGCATTCTGGTACCCACATGGATGCCCCCTATCACTTTGTGCCCGGGGGAAAAAAGATCGATGCCGTTGCCCTCGAGGAAGTGATTAGACCGTGCCGGGTCGTGGGTCTTTCCCGCGTTTCAGGGGAGATTACCCCACGGGACCTGGAAGCCAAGGGAGTTCAAGCAGGGGAGTTCATCTTGCTAAAAACCAGCAATTCGTTCCAGGAAGGCTTTGTCCCTGATTTCGTATTTCTCGGCGCTGATGGAGCTAGGTACCTCGTTGAGCAGGGAGTCAAAGGGGTGGGCATCGATGCCCTTAGCATCGAACGGGACCAACCGGGACATGATACCCATCATCTGCTCCTGGGGGCAGGTGTCATAATCATTGAAGGACTGCGGTTGGCGGAGGTTCCAGAGGGGAGCTACATGCTGCTGGCAGCGCCCCTAGTTGTGGTCGGTGCAGAAGCTGCACCGGTGAGGGTAGTGTTGGTTGACGGCCGGCTAGAATCCTAACCCTTCAGTGGTCACTCCTTATGGGGCGAACGGGGAGAAGGTGCCAGATAACGGTCAATTAGATCCAGAATCCGCTGCTCTAAGGCTTCTCCCTTGGTCCAAAAGACGTACAGGGCAATGAGGGCTAGTGCTGCAACGGCTGTCCAGCCGGCGGGAGTGAGATTGATCATCCCGGCACCGGTTAAGGTAGACACTAAAAGACCCGGTGTGCGAAATCCGAGGATTAAAAACAGGAAAGTCCGGATAGACATTGGGGTAAGACCGGCCACAAAGCAGAGAGCATCATCGGGCACGAAGGGTAAGAGAAACACCAGAGCGATGCCTCGAATTCCTTTCTTGGTGCTGAGTTTACCGAGAAAGGAGCTGGTTTTGTGCCCTACAAACCTGTCCACCAAGGGCTTTCCGAACCTTTTGCTGAGCTGAAACACCGATAGAGAGCCGATTACCATGCTGATCAGGTTGAGAAGAAAGCCCATGGCGAAGCCGAAGACATAGCCTCCGGCGACTCCGATGATGTTGCCCGGTAGGGGAGCTATTATTATCTGTAGGACATTGAGGATTACAAAGCCTACCGGTGCCCACGGGCCAGCCTGCTCAAGAAAGGTTTCCAGTGCACTTCTATTGCTGAATAACTGATATAGGTGGGGAGCTGACAGAAATGGTATAATAGCTGCCAACCCCAGTAGGACTATAAGTGTAAGCCAACGGTACAGCATTCCATCGTTCCTTTCTCGGTCTAGCAAGATTATATAGCTGCAGAACGGGAAAGGCAACTAACCACCTATGAGTTGAGCTATACAGGAACTAAGTTGGAACGGGTGATCTCCTCCCAAATGGATTCTAGCATTTTTCTTTTGCGGGCGTTAGCACAATCACAATTTTCTCTTGGCCAACTGCCCCTGATGTGGTAAAATAAAAACCGGGTAAGTCAGGAAATAAAAACAGCTGCACTAGTGAGGCTGGAACTGATCTCAAAGTTGTGAGCGAAAGGAAGATGTGTGTGAAAAGAGCAGCATTAATTATTTTAGGGGTTGTGGCAGTTTTAGCACTGGCATTCAGCTCTTTCGCGGCAGGCGAGCCGGTCAAGCTAGGCTTGGGTCATGTTACATCAATCGCCAAGTCTCAAGGTTTGACTGTCGATGCCAGCGGTAAGGCTAATCCACCCATGGCACAGGTAGACAGCGTTATCGCTGCGGTTGCCTTTGACAAAGACGGCCGCATAGTACATGTTAACCTGGACACTGCCCAGACTAAGGTCAACTTCAACAGAGACTGGACCATCTCTACCGACATCAGCGCTCCTGGTCAGACAAAGAAAGAACTGGGAGATGCCTATGGGATGCGGAGAGCTTCCTCCATCGGCAAGGAATGGTTTGAGCAGATCGCTGAATTCGAGAAGTGGATGATCGGCAAGACCGTTGATGAAGTCAAGGCCCTCAAGGTTAAAGCAAGAGATGCCGCCCATCCGGCAGTTCCAGATGTCCCAGAACTGACTTCCTCAGTCACCATTACGGTTCAGGACTATATAGCCGCGGTGGAAAAGGCTTGGGAAAATGCTGTGCCAGTAAATGGCGGAGGTAAGACCCTGGGCCTCGGTCATGATATCTCCTTGGCCAGCTCTAAGCCGGCTGCTCCCCAGGTAGACGCTACCATCGCTGCTGCCTTGTTTGATGGCGAAGGCAAGGTTGTCGGGGTCATTTTGGACGTTATCCAGAGCAAGATACCTTATAATACCCAGACTAATCAGCTGGCCGTTGACCCAGAAGCTCCTGTGCTGAGCAAGAAGGAGCTCAAGGATGACTACGGAATGAAGAGGGCTTCCGGCATCGGCAAAGAGTCGTACGAGCAGGCAGCTGAGCTGGAGAAATGGATGATCGGCAAGACCGCTGCTGAAATCCAGGGCTTGAAGGTAAAGCAGAGGGATGCCAGCCATGTTGCTGTACCGGATGTACCGGAACTCACCTCTCTTGTAACCATCACCGTAGAGAAGTACCTGGCAGCATTGGGTGAAGCCTACAATACCGCTAAGTAAAGGGCAAGGATAGGATTTGCCTCAGAATGCTTAGGTGAAAAGTAGCAGATAATACCCGGTGGATGAAGCAAGCCTCCCTCGGAAGAGGGAGGCTTGGGTTTATTATGAGTTGCAGAATTGATTAAGTAAGATAGACTGGTGTTGACAATGAGGATCACAAAGAACAGACTAGTGGGAATGGCAGCGGTCTTGGTCCTTCTCGGGATAGCCTTAACGACCCAACACCTCAGAGCGGTAAAGTATGAGAAATACACCGATAGTTTTTTTGATACCTTCGATACCGTCGTGGTGGTAGTGGCATATAATCGGAGCCAAGAGGAGTTTGATTCCTATTTTAACAGAATCCACCAGCGCTTTCGGGAACTCCATAAGCTCTACGATATCTACCACGAGTACCCTGGGCTCAACAACATTAAGACCATCAACGACCATGCGGGAATCAAACCGGTCAAGGTAGATAGGGAAATCATCGACTTGATCCTATTTGCAAAGGAGCTGTATCGCAAGACCGCCGGCAAGACCAATATTGCCATGGGGGCGGTGCTCCGCATCTGGCATGATTATCGGGAAGCAGGACGCCTCGATCCCCAAGCCGCGGAGCTTCCGCCCATAGAAGAGCTGCGGGAGGCTTTGACCCATACCGATATCGACAAAGTCATCATCGACCTAGAAAGCAGTACCGTTTATTTGGCCGACAGTCAGATGAGCTTAGATGTGGGAGCATTAGCCAAAGGCTACGCTGCGGAACTTGTGATGCGGGAGATGGCGGCTCTGGGGCTTAAGTCGGCTATGATCAGTGCTGGCGGCAACATTCGGGCAGTGGGTAAACCCTTGGATGGCGTCCGAGAACGGTGGGGCGTGGGGATCCAAGATCCCCGGCAGTCAATCTTCTCGGAAGATGGGTTGCTGGATGTGGTCTTTATCAATGATGGGGCCGTGGTGAGCAGCGGCGATTACCAAAGATACTACGTGGTTGACGGCAAGCGCTACCATCACCTTATCGATCCTGAGACTCTAATGCCGGCGGAACACTATCGCTCAGTGACGGTGGTTGGCCAAGATTCAGGGGTGGCTGACTATCTATCAACTGAGCTGTTCCTCCTTCCCTGGCCGGAAAGCAGGGTCCTAGCTGAGCAGCTGGGAGTAGAAGCCCCTTGGGTGATGCCTGACGGCACCATTGAGACCACCGAGGGATTGAGAAGGATTATGAGAAGTCGAGGAGCATCAGGGGCGGCCCGTAGGTGACACTGCCCAGCACTCCACCCTGAACAGGTAAGCTCAATGGGTAATCAAGTAGATGGTGGGGAGCATTCCGTGGAGGCTGATTGTATATAGGGCACGGCACTTCATCCCCGCTGTGCGGCTGGCCTTGGTCAGTATTCCATGCCGGTCTGTCAAGAGGATGGCTTGGCCTGAAGGCGCCAGCACCCTGCAGGCCTCTGCCAAGAACTTACAGTAAAGGACTTCAATGTCTTGATTCTTAGCGATCTGTTTGCCCCAAGGGAGATTGGTGACGATGCTGGTGACTGATCCGGAGGATATGTCCTTTAGGTTGCAGGCATCTAGCAGCCGGATTTCCACTCCCTCTGGGGCATTTTGCCTCGCCGTTTCGACGGCACTGGGGGAGATGTCTCCGCCGGTGATGGAAACAGCCGGGTATGCTGCCCGCTCAATGGGAATAGTGCCTGAACCGCAAAAGGGATCCAGAAAGACATCATGGTCCTTAGGTTCGGACAGCCAGACCAAGGCATGGGCCACTGAAGGCCTGAGAGCTGCCGGAGAAAACTGACGGTGCCCCCGAAAGCGAAAAGCAGCATCAGTTAGCTTCAAGGAAAAAAGGGCATCTTGCTCCATGATGTCCAGCCGAAAGTGGAGGTCGTGGTCCTCCGCGGTCCCCGGTGCATAGCCGTGACCTTTGGTTAGTCCCTCTAGGGCAGCGGCTGCGGCTTCAAAGCGGCTGAAGGTATGTCTACCGCTGCGGATGGCATTGACTATATCTTTCGCTTTACGTCCCGCGTTGGCAATACATGGAAATTCAGGCAAGATGAGATGGGCTATTTTGTCGGTTAAGTCCGGCAAGTCAGCCCTATGCCGGCCGATTTTCAACCAGGCGGCGTGAAGATAGAGATTGTCCATACATCGCAGGCTGAGGAGGTCCTTCCAGGGATGATTTGTCACAAAAAGCACCCGTCCCCGCATTTGGGCTTGAATCCATGCCCCGGGGAATTTACTCAAGATCTCAGAAACCACGATGTCTTCTAGTCCTGGGGCAGCTGTCGCCATATATGTAAGACCCTTTGCCATGGAGATCCCCCTGCAACGGCCGTTCCCGTTAGGTGTCGGTTAGCCTTCATAGTCAACCGTAGCAATTCGTCTATTAGTGTTCCGCCACTCCTTAATTCGATGAGGGGCTAGCTTGATCTTGCCAACTACACGGGCAGCTGTCAACAGGGGCCTAAAGGTGGGGAAAGGCTGGATGGAGAGGTGAGGAAGGTGGGGCCACTATATAATAGGCGGAAAAACCTATCTACTGGTGTCTGAGCTTTTCTGCCTTCAGCTTTTCCTTCTACCATGGGACTTGGAGTTATCCTTCTTAGAAAACCGCTTCTTAACCTCCCTGGTCAGTACCTCCAAGAGCTCCGCTCCCTCCGGGGTCAAATCTTCAGCAACAGACCAACCTCCCTCGGGGACTAAGGAGGATTCCGTTTTTTCCCTCTGGGTGGGATCAGAGACGCGACCCAGCAGGTAATCCACTGAGACGCTGAACACATCAGCTAGTCTAATGAGCATATCGGTGTCGGGGGACCGCTGCCCTCCTTCATATAGAGAAACGGTGCTGCTAGAGCATCCCAAGAGCTTACCCAACTGAGCCTGGGTTAGGTTGGCTTTCTGCCGCAGATAGCGAATCCTCTGCCCCAATACCGTCATGACACTCACTCCTCACCGAGAGTCTATCACGATTTGCAATATCGCGGAAGCGAATATTACAAATCGTAGAGTATGACTTGACTTTGACAGATTGCAAAGTTACACTGAAGGCAAAAGAGTCACTTTGGGGACTGACATAACGGGAGGAGACCAAAGGTGAGCAGCTCTTTACTGCGGGAAGTAAGGAAAGCAAGAGGGATGACGCAGAAGGAAGTGGCCATCGCCATTGGCGTGCCCCAGAGTACATACTGCTTGATCGAGCACGGGAAACGGCCTGCCGACTTGAAGACGGTCCAGAAGATCTGTGACCTTTTTCAAGTGGAGCGTGATCACCTATTTGTGCCTAAGCGGTTTGCAGTTCGCAAAGTGAAGTGACATGAGGGAAGCCTATCAAGATACAAGTTGGGTCGGGCTTTGGCAGCTGGCTTACATGGCTTCTGAAAAGGCAGTGCTGCTTTTTCGGATATCCCGGGGATCCTTGACCCAGAAAGTAAATAGTCCCGCCGCGACGGCATTGATGAGCAGCGTAGCATAGAATACTGTTCCATAGCCTAGGTGATCCACCAGCCAGCCCCCCACTATAGGTGTCAGCACAACCACAGGGGCTAAGAGGGTATTGACTATGCCGGCGTAGACAGAGCGGACTCCCTCCGGTGCGAACTCCATAACGATAGGCAGTCGTGAGATCCCTAAGGTAGTATTGGCGATCCCTACGCAAGCAAAACTGAGTATGGCCAGGAGTAGGGAGGGAGGCAGCACTGCCAAAGCCGCAGCCAGCCCCATGGCTGTACAGGACAACTGCATATTGATCTTGTGTCCTTTGGCATCAGCCAAACGACCGGCAAATACTGAGGCAAGCATCTGGCCGGCCGTCATGCTGACAGTAAAGTATCCGACGTAGGACGCCGGTAGAGTCAGGCGCTCCAGCTGGTGCACCGAGAGAAACGCGAGCCCCATTTGCCCCGTTAGCAGGATCGTCACTCCTACTACGAAGCGGCGGAAGTCATGGTCATCGGTGAGAATACTGGGAATCTGCCGCAGGTAATCACCTAGACTAGCTGCAGGCTGGTTTCGCTTTTCAGTGGGCAGTTCGTATGACAGATAAGCGAATACTACCCATCCGGTGGCTAAGAGCAGGAAAGCCCAAAGGAAGAGAACACCGAAGTTGTTTGGAAAAGGAAAGCGGTTCAAGGTGAGACTGGTCAGCCAGCCAGCGGCGAGGCCGCAGATACAGCTGACGAATGCCCGGGTAGCGAAGAGGGAGCCTCTTTTTCTCTCCGGAACAGAACTGGCAACCAGTTCCATCCAGGCAGGAGTGCCGATCCCGTCGAAAATGCTGGACAAGAGGTAGCAGCTGAGAAAGGCAGTTAGGAGCCATTGCGGCCTGTCCACTGGGATAATCCACACCAGTGCCCCGATGACCAAGTAGGACAGTCGCTGAAGTCCTGCCATGGTGAGAAAATAGGGTTTTCTTCGGCTCAGCTGCTGAACACAGCGGGCGCTGAAGAGCTGGGGCAGCATCCAGCCGAGGTTGTAAAGGGTTGGGGCTAAGCCAATGACCCAAGGTGAGGCGCCGAGTTCTTTGGCGAATGCCGGTATCACTGTGGCGGCAGCTATAAAGGCCATGGCTGTAAAATAGAATATACCGTCGATTAGAACAGCATAGTACGTACCGTTTTGGCTCCGAAACTTTCCAGGGCTACTGCTTATCTGCTGTTTCAAAGACATTTCCCCCCGAACTTCCCTGTTGATGCTGTGTCGCGGTCTATTGGTAATAATGCATTAGTATTTATTCTCTTCCCACCACCGTTAACCTCCTTTGCCTTCGTCGCGCTTCTCAAAACAGCCAGAACTGGCAGGGGAAGTGTGGCTTTGCCGCTAATACTATGGTGGAATATGGAAGGAGGTCAGTGATTTGAAGAAGGGAATCAACCGTTGGTCCATGCCGGCAGATTGGTCAATCGAAAAATGCATTGAGGAGGCTAAAGCCGCGGGTTTTCAAGGCATTGAACTGGCTTTGGAGGAGACTGGAGAACTGTCACTAGAAAGCGAGGAAGCGCAGGTTAAAGCCATTCGAGACGCAGCGGTGGCGGCTGGTCTGGAACTTAAGAGTCTTGCCACAGGGCTCTTTTGGAAATATTCATTGTCGGCCAAAGATCCTAAGATACAAGAAAAGGCCAAAGCCATTGTAGTCAAAGCATTGACTGTGGCCCAATGGTTGGGCGCCGATACCGTACTGGTAGTGCCGGGAGTTGTGTCGGCTCCCTTTGCTGCCTCGGAAAGGGTCTCTTACGGAGAAGTCTGGGACCGGGCCCTTGGGGCACTTAGGGAATTAGCTCCTGAAGCGGAAAAAAGGTCGGTGCATATCGGGATTGAAAATGTGTGGAATAAATTCCTTCTCAGCCCCATCGAGATGAGGGAGTTTATTGACGCCGTTGGCTCTGATTACGTCGGAGCATATTTTGATGTGGGGAATGTGCTCTTATACGGTTTTCCCGAAGACTGGATCAGAATTCTCGGTTCCCGCATCAAGAAGGTCCACTTCAAAGATTTCCGTACATCGGTGGGTACCTTGCATGGATTTGTCAACTTACTGGAAGGTGATGTGAACTGGCCGGAGGTGATGGCTGCCTTCGCTGAGATCGGTTATACTGACTACGCCTATGCTGAGCTCAGTCCCTATCGGTACCATAGCGCTGCCTTGATCGGTGATATTTCCCGGGCCATGGAGTGGAATCTGCACGGCAGCTCAAAAACCAAATAGAGATTGGGTAGACTGGGCAAATAGGAATTGATTCCTAGCACCCTTCTCCTGTGGCTGAATAGACTGTCGCTGTAGGAGTGAGTTCCTATTAGATGTGTAAAAGCGAGAAGGAGGAGGGTTAGTGTGAGTCAAACGACTAGTTGCCCAGGTTTCAATTATACCATTAGAGCGGGCGACACGTTCTTCAGGCTGGCGCAGCGGTTTGGGACTACCGTTGCCGCAATTCAGGCAGCCAATCCGGGGGTAGATCCCAATAATCTGCAGATCGGCCAGGTGATCTGCATTCCAACTGGTCCGGCACCAGGACCTGGCCCAGGTCGGTGTCCCAACGGATTCCTGTATACTGTTCAGTCCGGTGACACGTTCTTCAGGTTGGCTCAACGGTTTGGGACTACCGTTGCCGCAATTCAAGCAGCCAATCCAGGAGTAGATCCCAACAACCTACAAATCGGCCAAGTAATTTGCATCCCGACTGGTCCGGCACCCGGTCCTGGTCCAGGACAGTGTCCCAACGGGTTCCTGTATACCATTCAGTCTGGCGATACGTTCTTTAGACTGGCCCAGCGGTTCGGAACCACAGTGGAAGCAATTCAGGCAGCCAATCCGGGAGTAGACCCCAACAACTTGCAAATCGGCCAAGTAATCTGCATCCCAGTCCGTCCAGCGCCAGGTCCTGTTCCACCGGGCTGCCCAGGATTCTTCTACACCATCCAGCCAGGAGACACCCTCTTTGCACTGGCAGCTCGATTTGGCACAACGGTAGCAGCCATCATCGCAGCCAACCCTGGTATTGATCCCAATAACCTAATACCCGGCCAGCGAATCTGTATCCCGGTACCCAGCCTCCCAGGGGTAGACGGTGTCTTGTCATGGCCCCCACAGACCTAGCACCTAATGCAGACGGAGTTCTGTTCTTGGATTACACAGATAATGTAG
>JAAZHE010000089.1 GCA_012510855.1 Bacillota bacterium
GAAGGCACGGTGATTGAGCCTTTGCCGAATGCTATGTTTCGGGTAGAGCTGGAAAATGGCCATAAGGTTCTTGCCCATATTTCTGGCAGAATGCGGATGAATTTTATCCGTATATTGCCCGGTGACAAGGTAACGGTAGAGCTTTCACCCTACGATCTTAGTCGTGGTCGGATAACGTACCGAAAAAAATAGAGGGGGTGCTGGCAGTGAAGGTTAGGCCAGCGGTAAAGCGAATTTGCGAGAAATGCAAGATTATTAAGCGCAGAGGACGGGTAATGGTAATTTGCGAGAACCCTAGGCATAAGCAGAGGCAGGGTTAACGTGGGAGGTGAAGGCAGATGGCACGTATAGCCGGAGTAGATATTCCTAGGGATAAACGGGTAGAAATAGCTCTCACCTATATATACGGGATTGGCCGCTCAAGATCCAAAGAGATCCTGGCCAAAGCCAGTGTAGACCCAGATACGAGAGTCCGGGACCTAACAGAGGACGAGGTCAACCGGCTGCGGGAGATCATCGATCGCGAGTATGTTGTCGAGGGCGATCTGCGGCGAGAGGTAGCTCAGAATATCAAGCGCCTGATGGATATAGGTTCGTACAGAGGTTATCGGCACCGCAGGGGGCTGCCGGTTAGAGGGCAGCGGACCAGGACAAATGCCCGTACCCGCAAGGGTCCGAGAAGGGCGATCGGCGGCAAGCGCCGTTAAGGAAGGAGGGCGATTTTGAATGGCTAGACAAAGAAGAGCAGCAAGAACCCGCAGGCGGGAGCGGAAAAATGTTCCCAGCGGCGTTGCCCATATCCGTTCAACCTTTAACAATACCATCGTGACCATTACTGACAAACAGGGGAACGTCATTGCTTGGTGCAGTGCAGGTCAGGTTGGTTTTAAGGGATCCCGTAAGAGCACACCCTTTGCAGCTGGATTGGCGGCCGAGAGTGCAGCCAAAGCAGCCATGGAGCATGGGATGCGGGAAGTGGAAGTGTACGTCAAGGGTCCGGGAGCTGGACGGGAAGCGGCAATCCGTTCGCTGCAGGCAGCTGGTTTGGATGTAAACTTGATTAAGGATGTTACACCCATCCCCCACAATGGATGCAGACCGCCCAAGCGCCGACGGGTTTAACTTGATGGTTGTATGTACCTGCCGTCAATGCATGTTTGATGGTACAAATAGGCATTATAATCAAGACATGGTTTGAGCCAAAATTGGAGGTGTTGGATCTCTATGGCCAGGTATACTGGACCTGTTTGCCGGTTGTGTCGGCGGGAAGGCGAAAAGCTCTTTCTCAAGGGCGACCGGTGTTATACAGAAAAATGTGCCGTAGATAGGCGGTCGTACCCGCCGGGACAGCACGGTCAAGGGCGCCGTAAAGAGTCCGAATACGGACTGCATCTGCGGGAAAAGCAGAAGGTACGCCGTATTTACGGAGTCTTGGAGCGTCAGTTTGAGCGGTATTACGACCGGGCTGCGCGGCAGAAGGGTATTACCGGCGAGAATCTGCTGCGGCTACTGGAAATGCGGCTGGACAACATCGTGTATCGTATGGGGTTAGGCGCTTCCCGTGCGCAAGCGCGGCAGCTGATCCTCCACGGTCACATCGCGGTCAACGGAAAGAAGGTGGACATCCCATCCTATGAAGTACAGCCCGGCGATGTAGTCAGTGTGCGGGAGAACAGCAGGAACCTGCAGCTAATTAAGGATAACGTCGAAGCAGCAGCCGGTCGGACAATGCCGGAGTGGATCGATGTTAACCTGGAGCAACTAGAAGGCAAAATCCTTGCCGTACCCACCCGGGATCAGATCGATCTCTCAGTACAAGAGCACCTGATTGTCGAGTATTATTCCCGGTAATGGCTTTGGGTGATGTGCTGGCCCTAAACCGGCCGCTGGCGGTTGCCGGTGGATTGGGGCCTGGATGGGAAGTCTACCAAGCAGGCAGTGGTTGTATATACAGCTTCTGCCAACAGCTTGGCATCGGGTGGAAACGATATTGGCCAGCCAGGGATGGCTGGGGATGCCTGCAAGTCTGGCTGCCTTGTGTCGTTAAGGAGGGTTTTGCAGATGCTCGAGATAGAGAAGCCCAAAATCGAACGTGTTGAATCCGATGATTTTTACGTGAAATATGTGGTGGAGCCGTTGGAGAGAGGATATGGGATTACCCTCGGGAACTCCCTGCGGCGGGTTCTGCTATCATCCCTGCCGGGAGCGGCAGTCACTTCGGTCAGAATTGAAGGGGTACTGCATGAGTTTTCCACTGTGGAAGGGGTAGTGGAGGATACCACCGATATAGTGCTCAACCTCAAGGAACTGGTGGTAAAGCTCCACACCGATGAGCCGGTCACCGTGAGGATCGAGGCTGAGGGTGAAGGGGAAGTCTTGGCAGGCGATATCATTCACGGTCCCGAGGTGGAGATCATTAATCCCGATCTGCATATTGCTACCTTGGATACCAACGGCCGCCTGAATATGGAAATGGTGCTGAAAAAGGGCCGGGGATATGTCCCTGCTGACCGCAACAAGAACCCGGATGATCCCATCGGAGTAATACCAGTGGACTCCATTTTTACACCTGTCAGACGGGTCAACTACACGGTAGAGGACACCCGAGTAGGGCAGATTACCGACTATGACCGCCTGATCTTAGAAGTTTGGACAGATGGCAGCATTAAGGCAGATGAAGCCGTAACGCTGGCGGCAAGAATTCTTACCGAACATCTGCGGCTTTTCCTCGAACTAAGCGACACAGGGGATGAGCTAGAGATCATGGTGGAAAAAGAAGAGGAAGAAAAGGAACGGATCTTGGAGATGCCCATCGAAGAACTTGACTTATCAGTCCGGTCGTACAACTGCCTGAAGCGGGCAGGACTTAACACTGTGGAGGAACTTACCCGCAAGACCGAGGAGGATATGTTGAAGGTGAGAAACCTCGGTAAGAAGTCCCTCCAAGAGGTGAAAGATAAGCTGGCTGAACTGGGACTATCTCTGCGGCAGCCGGATGAATAAAGCTCGGTAGTAGGCAGTGATGGGAAGGAGGGTTTCAGCATGAGACAAGCGAGATTTGGGCGGGATGCCGGCCACAGGAAAGCTCTACTGCGGAATCTGGTGAGCTCCTTGCTGCTGGAAGAGCGGATAGAGACCACTGATACTAAGGCGAAGGCGGTAAAGGCCTTAGCAGATAAAATGATTACCCTCGGAAAACGGGGAGATTTGCATGCCCGTCGCCAGGCTGCGGCTTTCTTGGGGCGGCCTGAAGCGGTGGCCAAGCTCTTTAACGATATCGCGCCGCGTTATACTGAGCGCAATGGTGGTTATACCCGAGTTGTTAAGATTGGACCTCGCCGGGGAGATGCGGCCCCGATGAGCATCGTAGAGCTGGTCTAGTCGCTATTTGATACCTGCAGAACTTACGCTGAGGGTCGTCTGATTAGCTATGGCAGCCTAGATCTGGCAGATGGGGTTGAGGTTCGCACTGTTTGGGGTATATAGTCTGGTAAGTGGGCGCAGCAGAGTCGCAGAGGTTTGTTCCTCTGCGTCGCTTTTTGCAGCGTCTTCTTGAGGGTCGGTGAGATTGGCGGTGGCGGGCCTGGGGGAGATCGATGATGGGAAACAACGAGAGCTTTATTGTGGTGGATAGAGTAAGCTTCTCCTACAGTGGGGAGCCTGGAGCGGCAGAGGAGACAGCCCTTGATCAGGTAAGCCTTACCATTGCCGCCGGGGAGTTTGTCGCGATAGTTGGCCACAACGGTTCCGGTAAGTCAACGCTGGCTAAACATCTCAACGGCTTGCTCTTGCCAACCAGCGGCGACGTGTGGGTAGCAGGGATGAATACCAAGGATGAGCAGCATCGCTGGGACATCAGACAGACAGTAGGCATGGTATTTCAAAACCCCGATAACCAAATTGTCGCCGCCACTGTGGAAGAAGATGTGGCCTTCGGTCCCGAAAACCTCGGTCTGCCTTCTGAGCTCATCCGCACTCGGGTTGATGAAGCCTTGGCTGTTGTCGGGATGTCGGACTATGCAGAGGCGCCGCCCCACAGTTTGTCGGGTGGACAGAAACAGCGGGTGGCCATTGCCGGCGTCATTGCTATGCGCCCCCGCTGCCTGGTCTTGGATGAGCCCACCGCCATGTTGGATCCAGTGGGTCGCCGGGAAGTCATGGAAACCATTTCTCGGCTCAATGAAGAAGAAGGCATTACTGTCGTTCTGATTACCCATTTTATGGATGAAGCTGTCAAGGCCCACCGGGTTGTAGTGATGGACGATGGTAGGATTGTTCGAGAAGGACCGCCTGCTGCAGTGTTTGAGGAAATCGACTTACTGAGAAAGCTGCGGTTAGATGTTCCTCCAGTGATTGAGCTGGCTTCCCGTCTGCGGGCAAGGTCCCTTGCCCTGCCGGAAGCGATCCTAACAGTAGATGAGATGGTGACAGCGCTATGTCAATTGAGATCAGAGATCTGACCCATACATATAATCCCGGTACTCCCCTAGCCAGGACGGCCATTAAGAACATCAATCTGACCATCGAAGATGGAGAAACTGTCGCCATTATCGGCCATACAGGCTCCGGCAAGTCCACCTTAGTTCAGCATCTTAACGGCCTGCTAAAGCCTACTTCCGGCACCGTAAAGGTTGATGGTGTTGATATCAATCAGAGGGGTGTGGATCTTCGCACCATCCGCTGGAAGGTAGGCCTAGTCTTCCAATACCCGGAACATCAGTTGTTTGAAGAAACGGTCTGGGATGATGTCGCCTTCGGTCCCCGCAACATGGGGCTGTCCGAAGAGGAAGTGCGTTCCCGGGTAGAAAGGGCCTTGGCCGCGGTGGATATTGACCTGGCCTTGGCGGAGCGGTCTCCCTTTGAACTCAGTGGTGGTGAGAAACGCCGGGTAGCCATAGCCGGGGTCTTGGCTATGGAGCCTTCGGTACTGGTTCTGGATGAACCTACAGCTGGTCTGGACCCGCGGGGTCGCCAGGATATGCTGCGCCAGATTCAGCGCTTGCAAGAAGAACGTCACCTGACTGTGGTGTTTGTCTCCCACAACATGGCGGAGGTTGCAACCTTGGCCCAGCGCCTAGTAGTCATGGAGCAGGGAGAAATTGTGATGGAAGGCCCGCCCAAGACCATCTTTGCCCGAGGAGAGCAGCTGGAGGCCATTGGTTTAGGAGTTCCTGAAATGACGGCCCTTATGGCTAAGCTCAAGGAGAAGGGTTGGGATGTGCCGGACAGCGTCTTGACCGTAGATGAGGCGGAGGAGGCCATTATGGCGGTTCTCAGGCGGGAAGCGAGGGTTGGTACCAGTGGCGACATTTAGGCATATTACTATTGGCCAGTATATCCCTGGCGAATCTGTACTGCACAGACTAGATCCCCGCACCAAGATTTTAGTCACCCTCTTCTTGGTGGTGGGTCTGTTTTTCATCGATACTTACTCGGGTTACAGCCTGGCTGCTTTGTTTATCGTGTTGGCCATTCTTCGCTCCGGCATACCGGCCAAGTTCCTATTTCGTGGGCTAAGACCGGTGATTATCATTATCCTCTTGACCTTTCTGCTGAACTCCTTCATGACAGAGGGGGAAATCCTCTGGCAGTGGGGGTTCTTGACCCTAACCAAGGAAGGACTGTATAAAGGCGGAATGCTGGCAGTCCGCCTGATTCTGCTTATTGTAGGAACATCCATTTTGACTTTGCCCACATCGCCTTTGGCTTTGACCGACGGACTGGAAAGCCTCCTTAGGCCTGGAAAGCGGATCGGGATTCCTGCCCATGAACTGGCCATGATGATGACCATCGCTCTGCGCTTTATTCCTACGCTGCTGGAGGAAACGGAAAAGATCATGAAGGCCCAGATGGCCAGAGGCGCTGACTTTGAATCGGGGAATCTACTGCAGCGGGCAAAGAGCCTACTGCCACTTTTGGTACCTTTGTTTGTCAGCGCATTTCGCCGTGCTGATGAACTAGCGGTTGCCATGGAAGCCAGATGTTACCGGGGTGGGGAGGGTCGAACCAAGCTGAAACAGCTTGTCTTTCGAACCTCGGACTTCCTTGCCCTGGTGGGCAGCGGCCTGTTTATTGTGTGGTTAGCTTTGTCCATGTAGGGGCTCTGTTTCAACTAAAAGGGACAATGGATAGTATTAGGCGGTGAGGTGAAAGAAGGCAAATGGGTGGTGAGGTGCGGAACATCCGGCTGGTCTTGGAATACGACGGTACTGGTTATCACGGGTTCCAGGCCCAGGACGATACCGATCTGCCGACAATCCAGGGAGAACTGGAGGCGGCTATTGAAATAATCTGCCATGAGCGGCTTCGCATTATCGGTTCCGGCCGCACCGATGCTGGTGTACACGCCCTGGGACAAGTGGTCAATTTTTATACACGCTCCAGCGTTCCTACTGAGCGCTTTCCAGCGGCCCTCAACAGTGTACTACCCAGAGACATTCGGGTAAAGACAGCGGAAGCGGTACCGCTAGAGTTTCATGCTCGGTTTGATGCCATTGCCAAGACTTATGTCTATCTAGTGGATAATCGGCCCCTCCCCAGTGTTTTCCTGCGCAACTATGCTTACCACGTGTCCCAGCCCCTAGATGTTGAAGCGATGCACCGGGCTGCGGACCTGCTGGTAGGAACCCAGGATTATGCTTCCTTCCGGACTAGCGGCAGCTCTGCCAAGACTTCGGTGCGGACTGTCTATGAGTTTGACATTGAGGAAAGCAAAGCCCACGACGGCATCATTAAGTTCAGAGTGCGGGCCGACGGGTTCTTGTATAACATGATGCGCAACATGGTGGGCACTTTACTGGAGGTAGGTCTGGGCAAGCTCTCCGTTGCAGATGTAGCTGCTGTCCTCAAAGCTCGGGATCGGCGCTTAGCAGGTCCCACTGCTCCAGCGTGTGGGCTTTATCTGGTGGAAGTAGAGTATCCATCTTTCGTCTCCTCATCCGGGTCTTGAATGCCACTAATGATCTTTCTGCCATTGGTGCAGCTTGTGAGCAGGCCCTCTTGGTGGAGCCTTTGGAGGAGACTCAGTATCTACAGCCGTGTCCACCATATACCCATTGACAACTGGCAAGCCATTCACCGATGATGCTTATCTTACTGTATCCCGCTTGCGGATTAGCGCTTCCGCAGAACACATATGGGTCTTACCACTTGCTCTTCAGTGCCGGCGAGGGGCGAGTCTAGGTTCCAATCATTCCACCAGCCGATAAACTCAAACCCCTGCTGGTCAGTGATCAGCAGAAACTCCTGGGGGTAGATTGCCCGCCGGATGCTGTCCTGCTGGATGCGGCGAACCTGGTTCCCATCACGTACCAGCAGTGTGATTCTCTCCCGGAAGGTCTGTTCAATGTAGTTGAGGAGCTCAGTTGAGTGGTTAACCTCGACGGTGATTCCGTCTCTTTCTGCGATCCAGTTGTCAGTAATGTCTGCCAGCCAGCTAAAATCTACACACCAGTCTAGGAAATAAAGGCCGCCAGGGTTTAAAGCTCGATTAACTGAAGCAAAATGAGAGATGAGCTCCCTGGTACTTGCGACATACAGGGAACCCAGCATTATGAAGGTAAAATCCACCGGTGAGTCCAGCTGGAAGTCGTTCATATCTTGTCTGTAGAGCTCCACGGGTTTTCCCAATCTTTGGGCTTTTTGCTGGGAATACTGCAGCATTTCGGGACTTAAATCGATACCGACATATGAGTAGCCCAGCTGCAGCAGTTCCTGCATGTGGGGGCTGTTGCCGCAGCCCAGTTCCAGCACTCTCCGCACCGGGATGAGGGAATAGCGGCGGATGACATCCTGCATCACTTGGACTTCCTTAGGTATATCCCGGTAGGAAAAAGCGATTTCGTAGTAGAATGGATTAGCGTATAAGCTGTCCATGATAGCACACTTCCTTTCCAGCTGTCGGCTGAGCTGGAGCTTACTGACGAAATACTCATCTCCCAGCTCCTCAGCCGGTGTTGAGCCGTCGGGCCAATGTGGGTATTATCTATCATGAAGAGAAGTCCTGCAAGGGGCTTTCAGAGCTTTATTCGGATTCCCTTGGAGAATCCTCTCTGTACCGGCAAATGCTTGACAGCTGAGGAGTGCTGTATTAAAATTGATACGGTAAACTCGGTATGTTGCTGCCGAGTTTTAGCAGTTTATTGTTGAGGAAGTTCAAGAGCTAGTTTGCGCATAACCGGTTCTTAACTATCCGCTGCGGTACATAGCCCCGGCCGCGGCGAATTGGGTTGAGAGCGGTTACCATAAACCGTTCTTGTCAAAGGGGGGAAGTCTGATGGAAAAAGGGAAAACCTACATGGCCAAACCCGCTGATGTGCAGCAAAACTGGTATGTGATCGATGCAGAAGACAAGGTATTGGGTCGTCTAGCGGCGGAAATCGCCACTGTCCTGAGGGGTAAGAACAAGCCCCAGTTCACACCTCACGTTGACACCGGTGATTTCGTCATCGTCGTCAATGCTGAGAAGGTGAAGCTCACCGGGAAGAAGATGGATCAGAAGCTGTATCGCTGGCATACCGGTTATCCTGGCGGCCTCCGTTCCCGAACGGCTGCTGAAATGCTGGCAAAGAAGCCGGAAGAGGTGATTCGCCGAGCCGTTTGGGGTATGATGCCCAAGAACACCCTCGGCCGGAATCAGATGAAGAAGCTCAAGGTGTACGCGGGTCCTGACCATCCCCACACGGCCCAGAAGCCGCAGCCTTGGGAGAGTCTGACGACGGTGAAGTAGAAATTACAGCGAATCGCTATATCCCTATAGATCGATGCCCTGGTTGGAGAAAGGAGGGATAAGTAGGTGGCTATCGCGGATTTGAACCAGTACTATGGTACAGGACGGAGAAAGTGTTCTGTTGCCAGGGTTTACCTGAGACCGGGAACCGGCAACTTTGAAATAAATGACCGGAGTCTTGATGAGTATTTCACCCGTGAAGTATTGAGGACTATCTGCCTCCAACCCCTGAAGCTGACTGGAACCGAGGGGAAATTTGATATCAAAGTGAACGTCCAGGGAGGCGGTATGTCTGGACAGGCAGGTGCCATTCGCCACGGCATTGCTAGAGCACTGTTGGAGTATGACGAGGATTTGCGTACTCCCCTGAAACGTGCCGGGTTCTTGACCCGGGATCCGAGGATGAAGGAACGGCGCAAGTACGGCTTGAAGAAAGCCCGTAAGGCTCCGCAGTTCTCCAAGCGTTAACGGTGGTTTTTCTGCAAAGTGGGCGGTCTTTTCCCGAAAGGCGGAGGACCGCCTTTTTGCTACTTATCGTTCGGAGTTTTCCCGGGCCCAGAGGGACTTTGATGGGAGATCCTTGGTGAAGTATGTCGGTTTAGTGGAAATCATTGAAGAAGGGGGCAATCCCAGTGCGAGAAAGGGATGGTGCTGGCGGCGGTCTTGGTTCGGTTCCTCCGCTCTACGACATTGCTGTGATTGGCGGCGGACCTGGCGGCTATGTGGCAGCCGTTTATGCGGCTAGGCAGGGTGCCAGTGTAGCGTTGGTGGAGAAGGATACTCCCGGCGGGACCTGTCTCAATCGGGGATGTATTCCCACCAAAGCTTTGATCCGCACCGCGGAAGTGTACAAACTTTTGCAAGAGGCCGGCCGCTACGGCTGCCGGGCGGAGAAGGTGGAAGTGGATTTCAAAAGGGCAATGGCCAGGAAAGACCGGGTGGTAAAAGGTCTGGTTAAGGGAGTCGAGACCTTACTTAGTAAGCATGGAGTGACGTTTATTGGCGGTTGCGGCCGTTTGGCAGACCGGGAAACGGTGGCTGTCAAGACCGGCGAAGGAGAAGAGACGCTGCTCAAGGCACGGCATATCATTATAGCAACAGGGTCTGAGCCGGCGAGCCTTTCTATTCCCGGTGCTTTTAGCGAAGCGGTGATCGACAGCACCGGGGCTTTAGAATTAGATGAACTGCCGGACACTATGGTGATCATCGGCGGCGGCGTCATCGGCATGGAGTTTGCCTTTATCTTCGCCAGGTTTGGCGTAAAGGTTACGGTGATCGAGTATATGGACCAAATCCTGCCTTCTATAGATGAGGATTTGGCTCAGGAAGTATTCCGCAGCGCCCGGATGGCAGGCATCCAGATCTTCACTAAGGCTCGGGTAACTGCTATTACTCAAGGAGAAGGGGGACGGGCGTCTGTGGTTTTCGAAGATGCCGCTACCGGCCAGGCTTTTCCCGAGATCACAGCAGAGAAAGTGCTGATGGCAGTGGGCAGGCGACCTCATCTGGAAGGGCTGGGAGCTGTGGAAATAGGAATTGAGCTGGAAGCTGGAGGTAGGGGCATCAAGGTTAACGACCGGATGCAGACCAATATCGAGAACATTTAAGCCATTGGCGATGTTACGGCCAAGGTAATGCTGGCCCATGCCGCCTCCCATCAGGGCTTAGTCGCTGTAGACAATATCCTCGGGCGGGACAGCCGAATGGATTACAGTGCTGTGCCCAATGCCATCTTTACTGATCCCGAAATAGCATCAGTGGGTGTGACGGAAAAAGACGCAGCGGCCGGCAATCTTAACATACGGGTGGGCCGCTTCCCCTTTGCCGCCAACGGAAAGGCCCTGGCCCTGGGAGCCACACGGGGATTTGTCAAGTTGATAACCGAGGCCGAGACGGGAGTGATTATCGGCGGCAGCATAGTGGGTCCAGGTGCAACGGATCTAATTGGGGAAATAACTTTGGCAGTACAGCATCGGTTGACCGCCGAGCAGGTGGCAAGGACCATCCACGCACATCCAACCCTGCCGGAGGCGATTTTCGAAGCCGCCTGGGCAGCGGAAAGCGGGGCCCTTCACCTTGCAGAGTAATTGGCGAGAGGCCAGTATTGTCATTTCCCCATCATTCGATCCGTGGTACAACCTGGCGGTGGAGGAAGTACTGCTGCGGGAAAGCAGACGAGCCGAGTTCAGTACCGTCCTCTACCTATGGCAGAACCAAAATACAGTAGTCATCGGCCGCAACCAAAACGCCTGGAAGGAATGCCGCTGGGAGCTCTTGCATGCAGAAGGCGGCAAGCTGGCCCGCCGTCTGTCCGGCGGAGGCGCTGTCTATCATGATCTGGGCAATTTGAACTTTACTTTCATCACATCCCGCAGGGGTTATGACTTAGAGAAGCAGCTGAGAGTGATCCTCGAGGCTGTGGGGAGCCTCGGTATCCCGGCGCAGTTCTCGGGACGTAACGACATTTTGGCGGCAGGCCGGAAGTTCTCCGGTAATGCCTTTTACAAAGACACCAACCGAGCTTATCACCACGGCACCATCTTGGTATCGGTGGACTTTGCCAAACTCAACCGGTATCTCCAGGTTTCCAAGGAGAAAATGGCCGCCAAGGGTATCGACTCGGTGCGGTCCCGGGTGGTGAATCTAGCGGAGCTAAAGCCGGGCCTTGAGGTAGAAGATGTGGGGAAAGCGTTAAAAACCGCCTTCCGCAGTATCTATGATGCCCATGGGGGAGAAGCGGTAATCGAAGACTGGAGCGGACCTATCCGGGAGCTGTACGACAAACATGCATCCTGGGAGTGGCGCTTTGGCAAAACACCGCCCTTTGACCTTACTTTACAGAAGCGCTTCCCCTGGGGGGAAATAGAGCTGGGTTTGACGCTCAAGGGAGGTTTTATTGAGGAAGCAAGGGTATTTTCCGATGCCATGGAGCCCCAGCTGATCCAGGCCATCGCTCCTACGCTTCAGGGTCTTCCCTTGGACAAAGGGAGTGTAATTGCTGCCTTGGGGGAGCTGGGTGAGACCGAGGAGGAAAAGGAGATTATCCGGGAAATCACAGAGTGGCTGTGGACTGTGGAACTCTGACCGCAGGGGCTAAGGTCCCGCGGTCATCTGTTCTTGCTCATTATGTTAGGTTCTTTTCTCGCCTGGTGTCACTTCCTTTTCCTCATCCGGCCTCTCCCCCTCTTCCTCTACCTCCTCCGCCTTCCGTTCTCCTTCTGCTTCTTCTGCTTCCTCTGGTTCTGGTTCTCCTTTTCCTTCGTCAAGCATATTATCCTCTGCCATGTCATTGTCTCTCGTACCGGCTTCTGGTGTCTCAGGCCCATATACGTCGTAGGGGGTATCGGGGGAAATAGGGGTCAGCTGGGCTGGAAGCTGGCTCTGGTCGGCACAGGGGGCGTATTCACTGGGTTCGCTTCCTTGAATAAAAGCACATGGGACCGACCATTCACAGCCGGGACCTGCCAGGAGTCCGGTGAAGATGTGAATAGGAATGCCGGTAGCAATCCCTTGGGGCACCGGGAAATCCCTGGGCGGCTCATCGGCTAGTGCCGTATTAATGAACTCAGCCCATACAGGTCCGGCTAGAGTGCCGCCGTAGCCGGGCAGGGGCCTTTGCTGGTCATCTCCAATGTACACCACAGCGACGATGCTGGGAGTATACCCTGCGAACCACAGACTCGTTGTCTCATCACTGGTGCCAGTCTTGCCGGCGGCAGGTCTAGTTACCGAAAGGTGCCGTGCTGTACCGTATTCCAGGACGCTTTTCAGCATGTCAGTTACCAGGTACGCGGTGGTTTCCCTCAGGACCCTAGTACCCCGGGGCTGGTGGTCCTCCAAAACTCTACCCTCCCGATCCAATACCCGTTGGATACCCCGGATCTCATAGCGGATACCCCCGTTGGCAAAGGGAACAAAGGCACCTGCCAGCTCCAGGGGAGTGACGCCTCTAGTTATGCCGCCCAGGGCTAGGGATAGATTTCTATCTTCCGGGGTCAGGGATGTGATCCCCATGGCTTGAGCCAACTGCATCACTCGGCTGAGTCCCACTCTAGATAGGGTCCAGACAGCCGCATTGTTAAGAGAATGGGCGACAGCGTGTTTCATGATCACCGGACCCCAATAGCGGTCATCATAGTTGCTCGGTGTATATCCAGCATATTCTCGGGGGATGTCTTCTACCAGGGTGTTCTGCTGCCAGCCTGCCTCCAGGGCAGCAGCGTAGACAAAGGGTTTGAAGGCTGATCCAGGTTGGCGATGGGCTTGGACCGCCCGGTTGAATTGGGATTCGATATAGTCACGGCCTCCCACCATGGCCCGGATGAAGCCGGTTTGAGGGTCTATGGCAACTAGAGCTCCTTGAAACTCCTGCCGGGCGAAAGCTTCTTCCGCAGCCCGCTGGTAATGGGGATTGAGGGTGGTGTGGACCCTGAGCCCTCCTCGGTAAACCAAATTGGCTCCGTACTGCTCCTCCAGCTGCCTTGTAACGTAATCGAGGAAATAGGGAGCCTGGCCTCGCTGTCTGCGGGCAAGCTCAATCGGTCGGGCAGCGGCTTCCTGCCACTGGGCCTCCGAGATCATCCCCAGCTCAGCCATGCGCTCCAGGACAATGTTGCGGCGTTCCCGGGCTAGCTCGGGGTTGGTATAGGGGTCATAGGCATTGGGAGAACGGGGGATAGCGGCTAAGAGGGCACTCTCCACAAGATTGAGCTCAGCAGCAGATTTGCCGAAATAGGTCCTGGCAGCGGCCTCAATGCCGTAACTCCCTTCACCGAAATAGATGTGGTTCAAGTACAGCTCGAGAATCTCGTCCTTGCTGTAGCGCTGCTCCAAGATCAAGGCCAGCACCAATTCTTCCAATTTGCGAGTCCAGGTTTTTTCAAAGGTCAAGTAGAGATTCTTTGCCAGCTGTTGAGTGATGGTGCTGCCTCCATCGATTTTTCTGCCGGCCTTGAAGTTCACGTAGAAGGCCCTGAGGATAGCAATGGGATTGAAGCCTGGGTGCTTATAGAACCAGCGGTCCTCCATGGCCAGGATGGCATCCTGCATAACCTGGGGAATATCCTCCAAGGGGATATAATGGCTGGGACCCTGCCCCAGCACGGTGAGAACCTCGCCGTTATCTGCCAGGATGGTCGCTCCTTCTAGTTCCCTTTCTGTCTCGAACTCCCTGAGGAGCAACCAACCCCGTATGTACCAGCCGGCGAATACCACCATGGGGATTGCCAGGAACAGCAGCCAGAGGTATCGATAGCGCCGCCAGAGTTGTCCGATCGACATCACAGCCATCACCTGAGGCTAGTATGGGTTTTAGGCTGCAGACATATACTGGGGTCTGTGCAATGCCGCCGTTCCGGTCGGCTTTACAGTACCGCTCTGGCTTCAGTGTCTCACTGTCGATGTTAGGTTCTGTTACCCTCCGGGCATCACCGCTAGGTTCAATACGCCGCTGGGGGCTCAGGTGTACCATCGGCTTCGGCAGGTCTCCGCCGATCTCAGCGTGCTGCTGTAGGTGCTGACTCAGTTGCCAATTCTTGCTGTCTGAACAAGCTGCCGATGCTGGGAGACATCCCCATGGCAGTCCCCAGCACGATGGTTGCGGCTCCTGCAACGATAAGAAAATACGCTGAGGGAATTACATCCACCAATACTCCCGCCAGGGCCATGGATATGGGGACCAGCATCTGCACTAGGCTCCCCACCAGGCCGAATACCCTGCCTCGATAGTGGTCGGGAACAGTCTCCTGCAGCATTACATTCAAAGGAACGTTGACCTGGACGTTAAGGATCCCGAGGAACAGCATGGGCGCAGCGATACTAACCAAGATAGTTGCAGGCGGCAGGTGCTGGTGCACCATTGGGAAACCGGGAATGCTCATGAACAGGGCAAGAATACCTTGCCCAATAGTCGCCCATGAGAGGAGGCGATGTTTACCGATTCTCTGGGCCAGAATACTCACCAAAAAGGTACCTAGCATGACGCCTGCTGGAAAGCTGGACTGGGTTAAGCCGAAATGGCCGGGGTCCATCCTGAGAACCTCTTTGCAGAAGTAGGGAAAGACCACGGAAAACAGGGGATTGGCCATGAAGTTTAGGACGAGGGCGAACATGATTATCGTGCGGAGTCCTACATTGCTCCAAATATAGACGAAGCCTTCCTTGAAATTCAGTATGAACTGCCGTGCCGGACTACCCGGCTGAGCTGCTGGTTGCCGTCGTTGTTTGGGAAAGCGGATGAACATTTCCGAGATTGCAGACAGAATAAAGAAGATGCCGGTAATGGTAAAGACACCTATGTATCCTGCAGCTCCAAGGAGCGCCGCTCCCACAATAGGGCCGAGGATTCCGGTGGCACTCATAGACAAGCTGTCTCGGGCGTTGGCCTGAACCAGCTCTTCTTTTTGCACCAGGTTGGGTATGGTAGCGGAGATGGCCGGACCAAAAACGATGCCGCACAGTGACAGCAGCACTGGGGCTCCATATAGTACGGGTAGACTCATCTGCCCGGAGTAGTAGACCAAGGCTAAAGCCAGGATCAATAGGCCTCGAATGATATCGGCTCCGACGATAATAAACTTGGGGCTGACTGCATCGACGATTACCCCAGCAAAGGGGGTTAGGAGAATGCCGGGTAGGCTCGCAGCCATTAAAATTGAACCTAATACCGCTCCTGAACCTGTCAGGTCTAGCACCAGCCACGTCAAAGCGAAGTAATAGATCCCGTCTCCGATTTGGGAGACTAAACGGCCCAAAAACAGCAACCCGTAATCTCGGTTAAGAAACACCTTCTTCCACAGGGAAATCCGGTTCTCTCCGGTGTGAGCCATGCCCATCTCTCCCTTTCGCTGTTCCTATACGTAAAGCATACCATCATCTCTTGCCCGATCCCAGGCCTTGGGGTAGAAAAGTGGTGAAGTCCATAAGTTTATGCTTTACAAAGTCATATCTCTGTGCAATAATAGGAACGACAAATCTTTAAACTGGGTACAGAGATACCGGTAAGATTTGTAAAAACCGCGCAGACAAAGTCAATACTCTTTCTGTGCTGTTCTATTACGATCTTGCCGGGGAGGCAAGTTTTTTTTTGCCTTTTCGGTGCCCCAGAACAGAGGAGGAGGAAACTTCATGTCAGCTGAGAGAGTCGTGGGTTATCTACCAGATGAGACACCGCAGTTTTGGGAGTTGATCGTATTTGCTTTGCAGCAGATTGTAGTGATGTTCCCGGCAACAGTGTTGGTAGCATTGATTACAGGATTTCATGTTTCCACGACCATATTTGCCAGTGGACTTGCGACTTTGGTCTTTATCCTAGTCACCGGCAGAAAAATACCGCTATACTACGGGTCTAGCTTTTCCTATATAGCAGCTATCGCGTCCATCATGAGCGCCGAGGCCTTTGCCGGCTTATCTTTGAATGAACGAATCTCCATCGCTCAGTTCGGTATCGTCATGTCCGGCTTTGTGTCAATTGCAGCGGGCCTGATCATTAAGCGAAGCGGCAAGGAGACCATCGATCGGGTGCTGCCTCCCACAGTTACCGGCAGTATTGCCATTATCATCGGATTGTCCTTGGCTGCCACCGCCATGTCGGATGCTTCTTCCGTACCCCCGGGAGTTCCCGAGGCAAGTATGGGGCTAGCCACCAGCTGGGCTTGGGTGATTGCCATTATCACCTTGCTTTCCACAATCCTCTATTCGGTCTATCTCAAGGGCAAGCTAGGTCAGTTCCCTATTCTCTTTGGCCTTGCCACAGGCTATGTGGCATCGCTGATTATCGGCTCTGTGACGGGAATCCAGTTTGTAAACTTCACTACAGTGGAGTCAAACAGCATCTTGAGCCTGCCCATATTCACACTGCCTAAACCGTCACTGGCTTCGCTGATTGCCATCATGCCCATCGCCATTGCCACCATCCCCGAGTCTACGGCCCATATTTACCAGTTGGACCTGTACGTCAAGAATCTCGCTGAGCAGAAGGGCTCAAAGAAGAACTACGACATTGAGGGCAAGCTGGGGCTGAACCTAATCGGCGATGGTATCGGCGATATTGTCTCGGGATTCATCGGTGGTCCGGCAGGAACCAATTACGGCGAGAACATCAGCGCCATGGCCATTACCAGGAACTTCTCGGTATCGGTTCTCATGGCGGCAGCCATCATAACCATGATTATCTCCTGCTTCACACCGCTGATTAATATAGTCTATTCAATACCCAAGGCGGTTATTGGAGGTCTTTCCATCTACCTCTTTGGTGTTATCGCGGCCCAGGGCATAGCAATCATTATGGAAAAGCAGGTGGATTTGTTTAGTGCCAAGAATTTAGCGGTGATCGCCGTGATTCTCATCGTGGGCCTGGGCGGCACCTTCAACTATGACGGCGGCATGATTCCAATGTTTGGTGCAGAGCTGCCTGCCATAGCCACTGCCGCTGTGGTGGGAATTCTCCTGAACCTCATGCTCTCGGTTAGCGAAAAGGCTGGAGCTTAATAATATAAGAGGCTAACATGGGGTCCAAAGGTCGGATAAATAGATAGACTGGAAAAACGTAAGGCAGTGCTGATTCCATTGAGCACTGCCTTACTTGATCTATGGGTACTGCCGCATCTAGCTCTGCTACTTTTGCTATCCTTACGGCCGTTAATTAAACTGCATGCGGCAGATTACTTGAGGTCCTTATAGCAGAACCACCAATCCCAGCACTCGAACTTGCCGGCCTTAGCATCTTCTAGGCGAGCTTGAGCGTCCTGCATGTTGGCGGCCGGTGGGATAATCACCTTATCGCCCAAGTCTTCATTGTTGGGCCAATTGGCCGGTAGGGCCACTTTGTGCTGTTCATGGGTCTGCAGGGCCTTTAGCGCCCGGAGGATTTCATCCATGTTCCGCCCGATCTCCTGCGGATAGTAGAGAATCAGGCGGATAATGCCCTTGTCGTCGACGATAAACACTGAGCGGACAGTGTTAGTTCCTTTGCCGGGATGAATCATTCCCAGGGTCATGGACACTTTCCCCAGCTCGTCGGCGATGATGGGGAACTTGATATCCACCCCCCGCTTTTCTTTAATCCACTCGACCCACTTAATATGGGCTTGTACCTGCTCTACTGACAGGCCGATGAGGGAGCAATTTAGAGCTTCAAACTCTTCACGGAGCCGCTCGAAGGCCATAAACTCAGTGGTGCAGACTGGGGTAAAGTCTCCAGGATGGCTGAAGTGCACAAACCATCTTCCTGCGTAATCATCGGGTAGTTTCTTTAC
>JAAZHE010000090.1 GCA_012510855.1 Bacillota bacterium
AGGTGACTCCTCGACTGGGCAGTGCTTTGCAAGAACAGTCACTGGATCTCCATACCGCCAACGCCGGTATTCGGGTTAATTTGCCGCCGGCCCTAGCCGGTGCCTGCTGGTTGGATCTGAGTACCGGGTTTGGGTCTAGCAACGTCAATCTGGATGACATGCTGTACCACATCAAGGAGGAGTACTTCGGCTCGAAACGGATCCAGGGAGAGACAAAGGGCTATGCAACTGCCGACGCCCGAATTAGAGTAGTTGCCCGCTCGGCCAACGGCGGGATAACCATTGAGAAGGTCCGAAGCTGATGGTGATGGGCCCTCTGAAAGGATTGAAGACGAGGGGAGGGGGTAAATTGAGAAGACTCACCCGTTCGCAAAACAACCGTATGCTGGCTGGAGTATGCGGCGGTATAGCTGAATACTTCGGCATCGATGCGACGGTGGTCCGGCTTCTGTGGACGTTGCTATCGCTGCTGACCATTTGGCCTGGCATCGTGGCATATATTCTGGCCTGGATCATTATGCCGGGAGATTCCAGGTATTAGCCCTGTTGCCAGAGGCTAGCCCCAGGATTTCTCGGTAATACTATGCTACTGACAGGGACATGGCATGGGCTCACCCTCAGGGGTGCCCATACATAAGCTAAGTCCTGGGAGGGAGACCGGTGTGTCCAGTGTATTATGAATACTACTCATCCGGCTATCGGCGGCGCAGTTGGGTGGTTCGCTGGCTTGTCAATGCCGTAGGCCTCTTGGTCACTGCTGCCATTGTACCAGGTATTGTGTTGAAAAACGTTTTTACCGCTCTACTGGCGGCAGCAGTTGTGGGGGTAATCAATGCCTTTGTGCGTCCGATATTCTTGATTCTGACACTGCCCATCAACTTGCTTACCTTGGGGTTATTTACCTTCGTCTTAAACGGCTTGATGCTGCTTCTGGCAGCTGTCTTTGTGCCTGGGTTCACCGTGTCCGGATTGTGGGCAGCAATCCTTGGAGCCTTCCTATTGAGCATTGTGAGCAGTATCATAACACGGGTAGCACAGGCGTAGCAAGAACATAAGCGCAAGATTGAGAATCTGCGTAGAGATAGAGATTGCCGAGCCGCCATGACTACGGCCCGGCATTTTTGTTGTTTGGTGTATGGTAGGGATATTTCATCTAAATGAAGAAGGAAATGGTGCCTCGGTTTGTGGAAAGGCTAGCACTGAGGACCGGCAGCAGCCGTTCTACCATGTTAGTCCCAACCAACCCGTTAACGGCTGGCAGGTCGGCGGGGTGAGGGGGATAAACAGGTGGCTGATGGCTAATAAGCTATAGGAGGGACGCAATGGCGATTAGACTTGTTGCAGTGGACATAGATGACACCTTAATCACCGATGAGCTGATTATTCCCCAACGGGTTAAGGAAGCTATAGCAGCGGCTAGAGCCCGGGGTGTAAAGATAGTCCTGGCCACAGGCAGGATGCTGTCTTCCACTATCCCCTTTGCCCGGGACCTGGGGCTCAACGAACCGATGATTTGCTATAACGGCGCCCTGATTCAGGGGATAGATGATGACCAGCCCCTTATCCACCACCCCATACCACTGGATCTGGCCCGGGAGATTGTGGCTATTGGTCAGCAGGAGGGACTCCATGTCAATGCCTATATCGATGGAAAGATGTACGTGAAGGAGCTCAACCAGTACACGGAATTCTATTCCTCCTTCACTAAGGCCGTGGCCCATCCGGTAGGAGATCTGCTGGCCTTTATGGACAGGCCCCCTACCAAACTGCTTTACGTCAGTGAGCCGGAGGTCGCGGAGAAGTGGCGCCTCACCTTGAAGAATCGCTATGAAGGCAAGCTGGAAGTGTTCCGCTCCAAGCCCCAGTATGTTGAGTTTACAGCCCTGGGGGTCTCCAAGGGCGCAGCCCTTGGGGAGCTGGCGGAGCTTTACGGTTTGCAGCAATCAGCAGTGATGGCCATCGGCGACAGTTTCAATGATATACCCATGCTGGAGTATGCCGGGATCGGCGTGGCGGTAGCCAATGCCCCCGAGATAGTCCGCTCCAAGGCCGATTACGTGACTTTATCCAACGAAGAAGGGGGCGTGGCAGAAGCCATTAACCGTTTTGTCTTAGGCTGAAACGGCAGCGGCCAATCGACAGTACTTCTTATTCTAGAACTAGATAAAATCGGCGACGGCACCCATCAGCGGCTGCCGTTTTTTGCTCTTCACTCCAAAAAGTGATGGATGAGGGCCGGCAGGATCGAAAAGTCCGAGGTCGAATATGGGTAAATGTCCTGATAACAAATATAAGTCAGATGCCCTTCTGCCGCGAAAAAAGCAGAGCCGGGACAAGATGCATGAAGTAGGAAAACAGGAAAGACTTACAACCAGAAACCCGGCAGGAACATGGAGCAGAAAGGCGAAATGAGCAGTGTAAGGTGATGGACCACAGAGTCTATCACCGAGACTGACTTATACAAGTCAGGACCATCCGACAAGTCATTAAGTTTTATCGTCTGACCCAAAAAGGTTGGGCAGGGAGTGAGGAAGGAGGTGAAACGACCCTAAGTGCCCTGTTCGGCTGGGGTTGGATGGTAAGAGATGCAGCATCAGACGCAGCCAGGGTGGAATCCGGTGAGGAAACATGGAGACTCTCGGGAGACCCCCATAACGCACCACTAGATGCGGCACATGTAGTAAGAACTGTTGCAGTCGCAGTCTAATCGCAGTAAGTGACTAAGAAAACTAAACAAGACTTAGGGGGATAAAACAGATGAGGAAAACAGTTATAGCTCTTATTGCAGCACTAGCATTGGTTGTAGCAGCCCCGGCAATGGCAGCTGAGATCAATCTCGGCGGTTCGCTGGAGACCCGCTTCAACTTTGCACCAAAGCACGAAGAAGAACCCTGGAAAGACTGGGGTATCATGGCAGACAATGGCCTGTCCATGAAGTTAGATGTCAACGCTGGCGAGAAGATCCGTGTAGGTCTTGAGTTCGGTACCGCCGAAGTCGGACTGGACGAGGATGGCGAGTTGGACGACGAGCATAGCGATCCTACCGGGGAGAACCCCGCTCAGCTGGACATCACCTTGAAGAAGGCGTACCTGGAGACCACCGGTGCCTACTGGCACGGCGGCCCTGAACTGGTTACCACCATCGGCGACATCGATGTAGAGTTCAACGACTATGTTGCCACCCTCAGCGATGGCAACGGCGTCAAGGTTGAAGGCATCGAAATCGGCCCGGTGAACGCCAGAGCATTTTACGCCTGGGACAAGGGTCAAGTTGGACTAGCTGCTGATGCCAACTATGCTGGCATCGACCTCGGCGCAGCTGTTGTGACCGACGGCGAGGATTTCGAGGCTGCCGGTAGTGCCGGAACCGAAATCTCCGGTGTTAGAGTAACCGCAGAAGGTGCAGTAGACAGGAACAGCAACCTCGCTTACAAACTGACCGGTGAGACTGAACTGATGCCCAACGTAACAGTCAAGGGCAGCTATCGTGACTCCGAGAACTTTGCAAGCGAGAACGCTAAGAAGGACGACGGCGAGCCAGTTGCCTATGACAATCACAAGGGATTCAACGTTGGCGTAGCTACCACGCAGTATGGCATCGCCATGGAAGCTAGCTATGACCAGCCCACCGAGAAGGTTGCCTTCTCAGCTGAAAAAGAGATGGAACTCGCTGGCCTGAACATCAAGGGCG
>JAAZHE010000091.1 GCA_012510855.1 Bacillota bacterium
ATTTCGGGGTATAGCGCAGTTTGGTAGCGCGCTTCGTTCGGGACGAAGAGGCCCTCGGTTCGAATCCGAGTACCCCGACCATAAAACCCACGGCTCGTAGAATGTGCCGTGGGTTTTTAGTCATCTGCCAATCATCTTTGTGACCATCGGTATCTGTCGGATCACCGTGTCTGCCTGTGGGTGGTACCCGGCATTCGCAAGTTGGTTTACCTTTGTCTTACTCTGCCAAGAGCTCCAGTTAGCTGGAAAGCCGACTTTTGTACTTGAGTTGATCCGCCAGCTTGGCGATAATCAAGGAGTTGGTAGGGAAGCGGCCTTTGCTGGTTCTCCCTGTCAATTCCTCAAGGTAGGCCCGGTTACCGTGTTCCCAAGCGGTGATTACTGCATTGCGAATTGCTGCCTCTACCCCTCCAGGAGTTGTATTGTACTTCTCCGCCAACCTCGGGTACAGCTCCTTAGTCAACGAACCTCCAAAGACACCATCTTCCTCCATCACCACCATCACCGCATCCCGCAGGTAGTTGTACCCCTTGAAGTGGGCCGGGATTCCGATCTTATGTAGCAACTCCGTAACCTGGGCTTCACAGTTAATAGCCGACCGCAAAGCTGTACGGGAAGACTGGGGTGTTACTTCTGCTTCCGCTTCCCCCAGTATAGATTCATCGGAGACCTCGCCGGCAAACTGACGAATCCGATCGGCCAGCACATTAAGATCAAAGGGCTTGACAACAAAGTAATCCGCACCGAGGTCGGTAAAGCGCCTAATGATGTCCTCCCGGCCGAAGGCCGTCAGCACGATAATCTTCGGTTTCTTAGCCAGGTTCAGCTGAGAAAGCCGCTCCATTACCCCCAAGCCATCGAGGTGAGGCATGGTTATATCCAGCAGTACTACATCCGGCTCCCGCTCTTCTATCAGCTGGAGAGTCTCTTCACCATCATGGGCAATACCCACCACCTGCATTCCTTCCTGCCGTTCCAAGAAAGCGTTCAGAGTCTCACAAAGACCGACATTGTTGTCCGCAATAAGAATCCTGAGCATCCTTCGTGCCCCCCTAAGACTCAATTTACCAAAAATGCAGGTTCCCTCTCTGTAAACTGTAATTCTGGTCACCTTTTTCTACATCTGTTAAAATATTCCTGCGCAACATTAAGTACTAGAAGGAAAGAATTGGTAGTTCCTTGCAAAGGATCTCAGGTGGAGATTAGTAAACCTGAATACTCTGCCAGGATGCAAGCCATAATACTAATAGGCCAGTTCGAAGTCAGCGGATGGGATGATCCGGTCGCATCCCGGCGAGGTTACGTATTATAGGCCGGTCACCTCGCTCAACCGGTCCGCTGCTTGAGCTGGCCAGGCGGCCGACCGCCGGCAGCGGCAGAAGTTGGTTGTTCGTCTGCCGCTGTTCCACTTTTTTCTGGGTCTTGTCCATTCCCCATCTGTTCTCAGATTTTAGTCTTCCTCAGCACAGCCAAAAAGAAACCATCAGTACCGTGGCGATGGGGGAAAAGCTGCAGTGTGTTCCCCGGCTCGCTCTGGAACTTCTCAGGTCCATTGGGAAGGGTCTTCTTTACATCAACATACTCAAGATCGGGGTACTCCCTCATAAGCCAAGCTACGTTTTCTTCGTTTTCCCGGCGATTTATCGTACAAGTGCTGTAGACTAATCTGCCGCCATCAGCCAGACAGCGATAAGCCGAAACCAGAAGCTGCCGCTGCAGCTTAATAAGTTCTGATTCCCTCTCCGGTTGTATTCTCCACCGGATATCCGGCTTTCGCCTGATGACTCCCCAGCCCGAACAGGGCGCATCTAGAAGTACCCCTTGAGCTTTGCCAAAGTACTCGGACTTTAGGTCTGTAGAATCAGCTCGGATGGCGGTGACGTTGGTAATACCCAGTCGCTTTGCGGTTCTCTTCAACATCGCTAGTTTGTGGGGATGGATGTCAAAGGCCAGGACCTGGCCCTGATTCTCCATGAGAGCACCGATATGCAGCGTCTTACCCCCTAAACCTGCACATAGGTCATAGATCAGTTCGTCTGACCGGGGAGTCAAGGCATGGGCAGCCAACATTGAGGCTTCGTCCTGAACAGCAAAATACCCAGCCTGATAGGCTTGCAAGGCGGTAATACTAGAAAACCCTGATATCTCCACAGCTTCCGGTGCCAGCTTTCCAGGGGTTGCAGCTACACCTTCCCGGCTAAGGGCCTCAACCAGCTCCCTCGGCTGGATTTTCACGGTATTGGCCCTCACAAAGGTAGGTGGAGAGAGGTTGTTGGCACTGCACAGAGCTTGGGTTTCCTCAGGCCCCAATTCCGCAAGCCAACGCTTAACTAACCACAATGGATGGGAATGGAGCAGACTGACCCGCTCTGCCAAATCCATCCTCTCGGCAGCTTGGACATAGTTCCCCTTTTCCGGCTCCCTCAAAAGGGAACGCAGTATGCCGTTGACGAGCCCGGCAGTACCCCGGTGACCGAAACCTTTGGCCAGTTCCACCGCCTCATTGCAAGCGGCAGCTGCCGGAATGCTATCAAGAAAGAGAATTTGATAGACTGCCATCCGCAGGTTGTTTCGCAGTGTCGCCGGCATCTTTTCCAGAGGGTGTCGGGAGTATTGCTCCAAAACCCAGTCTAATGTGAGGCGGCGGCGCCAAGTGCCGTACACCAATTCAGTGGCTAAGGCTCGATCCCTCTTGTCCAGACCGGAACCTTTGAGATATTGATTAAGAGCAATATGAACATAGGCATCCTCAGTCTCTACTGTACAAAGAACTTGCAGCGCTATCTGTCTAGCCGTAGTCAGGCCCTTTTTCGCCACACAATCTCCTCCAAAAAAGCCCAGGCACCATCCGGCCTGGGCAGTTAGAACTTGGACTTGCCAACTACTCCCATATCATCTAATCGTCACGGGCTCCCCTTAAAACCAGCAGCCTCAAGAGCTGTAAGGCAGCCATGGCTGCAGCGGCTACATAGGTCAGGGCGGCAGCATTCAAAACCTCTCTAGCCTTGGGAATCTCCCCTTGAGTCAGGAACCCACCGCTTTCCAGCATAGCCAAGGCTCTCCTGCTTGCATTGTACTCTACCGGTAGCGTTACCACCTGGAATGCCAATGCTCCAATAAACAGCCAAATGGCTACGCTCATCAAGGTTTGGGACCATGTCAGGAAACCGATAAAGAACAGCGGAAACGCCATCTGAGAGCCGATGGCAGCTACAGGATAGAGGTTATTGCGGATATTAAGTGGGATATATGCTTGTGCGTGCTGGACGGCATGCCCCGTCTCATGGGCAGCCACACCCAAGGCAGCCACAGAGGTGCTGTTGTAAACCTGTGGGGATAGCCGCATTTTCTTAGTACGGGGATCATAGTGGTCAGACAGCATGCCCCTGGTCATCTCCACCTGTACATCATACAGACCGTTGGCATCCAGCAACGCCCTTGCCACTTGGGCACCGGTCATCCCCACCCGGGAATACTCCCGCAGGTAGCGCTGGAAAGTTCCCTGAACCTTTCCCTGGGCATAGATCGCCAAGATCAATGCCGGAATCAGCAGAATATAGGTGGGATCATAGTAAAAAGGAAAGAACAACAAAACACCCTCCTTTACACCTGTGATCAGGCCGGGGCTCCCATTCCTCTCTAATATCACTATACACTAAAATTTAGCTCACTGTCCAGGATATTTCTAGATCCAAAGTCCCGCTTGGGAGAAGCTCCGCCCTTTCCATGTTATTTTCGATGCTGCTTATCCCGATGGCTAATCGATTGCCCTAGCCGCCTACTCCAGCAGCGAAGCCTGCAATGCCTCTTCCACCCTGCCCAAATCTACTTGTGTATTCAAGCACGGACCCTGGGGGCGCTGGTTAGCTATGGCTCCGACTGTGATCTGACGGGCATCCTGCAGGCCGCTTACCAGGTCCCTTTCGCAGGCAATGGCAATTACTACCTGGGGGCGGAGATCCCGAATGAGCTGGCGAGCCTTTGTACCCCCTGTGGCAACGGCCAGATTGACTCCATATTTGTCTGCCAGCTCCAGCAGTCCTCCTACAGAACAGCGGCCGCAGCGCCGGCATTGGCGAATATCATTGGTCACTTTCCTAGGACAAGCTGCGTTCTGCAGGCATATGGGGGCCAGTATCAGCAGCTCCTGGGGGTGGACTCGCTTCTCCTTTTGCCGAAACAGCTGATTATTTACCTCGATAAAAGACGCTCTAATCCGATCCTTGTCTACACCCAAGAGGGCCCCCACCCGCAGTGCTACCGGCAGCAGAGCAAAGGCCACTGTATCCTGGGCTCTACTCAAAACAGGCAGTGTGCGCCCGGTGATGAGGGACACCAGTAATCCAAGTATGCCCACTCCGCCGTAGATCAAAAACCCGATGGCAGCAGATAGGACCATCAAGAGCAACCACCAAGCTACCCTTGATCCCCTCTGAACCAGATACCAGCCAGTTCCTACTAACACAGCCAATATGAGGAGACTTAGACTGATCAGTCCAACAAAAACCCGCTTTTTCGGCTCAGGCATCACTAGGTGCGCCTCCCAATATTTCCCCCGGTTCCACGCGGTAGCCATTGGCATAATCCAGGCCTCCCATGCGTGGGCGGTTGGGAGGTTGCACTATCTGCAACGACACTGAACCAGCTCCACAAGCGACAATGATTCCGTCTTCGCCCACGCCTAAAATCGTTCCCGGCTCGGCTCCATCTCCTTCTCGGTCTAAAGCGGCGGCTTCCCATACCTTGAGCATCTGTCCGCGATGGTAAGTGTATGCCCCGGGCCAAGGGTTGACTCCCCTGATCAAATTCACAACTTGCCGGGCGCCTGCCCACCAGGAGATTTCTCCCACAGCCTTCTTGAGCCTGTATGCATACGTAGCTTGGCTCTCATCTTGGGGCGTGGGCTCAAGATCGCCTATAGCTAACCGGCGGAGGGTTTCACATAGGAGTTTTGCGCCTTCCTCAGCCAGCTTGATTTCCAGGGTTCCCGCTGTGTCATGAGGCTCAATCGCCACCTGTTTTTGGAGCAGGATATCCCCTGTATCCCAGCCTTCATCCAAAAGCATGGTGGTCACTCCTGTCACGGTACAGCCATCGATAATCGCCTGCTGAATCGGTGAAGCACCTCGGTAGCGAGGCAGCAGCGATGCATGAACATTAATGCACCCGTAACGGGGAAGCTCAAGGATGGCCGGGGGAATCAGCTGGCCAAAGGCTACTACCACTATGGCATCGGGTTCAAGCTCCCTTAGAAACTCAATAAAGCTTTCCTCAGAGACCTTGTCGGGCTGCAATACCATAAGCCCTGCTTCTAAAGCCGCCTCTTTTATGGGAGAAAAACTCACCCGATGTCCCCGTCCCCGGGGTCGGTCGGGCTGAGTGACCACCGCTTTTATCTCCCAACCCCCGTCCACCAGACTTCTTAGGCTGGGTACCGCAAACTGCGGTGTTCCCATGAATACAATCCGCATCAAGTCACCTCCCGGCATTACCGGGTCTCCTGGCGAGGCCCGTCCTGCTCCTCGTCTTGGTCTTCCCCCTGGTCCTCATCCTTGATCTCTAGGGCTCTATCGATAAACAGCACCCCATCGAGATGATCGATTTCATGCTGCAAGGCCCTGGCAAAGAGACCTTCAGCCTGAACACGGACACTGCGGCCCGACTCGTTTAATCCCGTCACTACCACCTCTCGGGCCCGTTCTACATATCCCCATTTTCCAGGAATGCTGAGACAGCCTTCAGAGTCGATTTCCGTACCCGCAGCTTGGGTAATCTCGGGATTAATGAGAACCACTGGCCCCTCCCCCACGTCGACAACAATAATCCGCTGGCTAATTCCAACTTGGGGGGCTGCCAGTCCCACTCCACTAGCTTCGTACATGGTCTCCAACATATCCTTGACAAGTTTACGGATCCGCTTCGTGACTTGGGCCACTGGCTCGGCCTTCTTGCGCAAGACCGGATGGCCTTCTTTTACTATTTCCAAAACCGCCATGGGTCCCGTCCTCTCTGATAAATTACTAGTTACACCGCCGAGCTCGATGGCTAAGCTCTTAAACCATCATAACAAAGCGCAAGGAGCAGCGTCAACACTTACACTACAAGGGTAAGTAGCCGAACCGGCTGTAAAAGCATCAAGGCATTGGCGCACCGCTGCCTCTTTCCCTTTGGCGATTATGTGCCAGCGATACCGGTTTCGCACCAGAGAGAGGGGAGCCGGTGATGGGCCGAAAACCTCAGCATCCTCTGGTCTTATCCCCAAGGCTCCAAGCTGGAGCTGCAAAGCTTCGAAAACCCTATGGGCAGTCTCAACGACTTCTCTTTCCACCGGTCCTGAGATCAGGAGCCTAGCCAAGAATTTGTACGGAGGATAACCCAGCTCCCGCCGAAAGGCAAGTTCCTCCCGGTAGAACGCTGTGTAATTATGGTTAGCGGCCGCTTGGATGCTGTAGTGCTCCGGGGTATAGGTCTGAATGATCACTTCTCCGCCTTTATCTCCCCGTCCAGCCCGACCGGCTACCTGAGTGAGTAGTTGAAAAGTTCGCTCTCCTGCCCGAAAGTCAGGAATATTTAGGGCTGTATCAGCAGTGATTACCCCCACCAAGGTGACATTGGGGAAATCCAAGCCCTTGGCAATCATTTGAGTCCCGAGGAGAATGTGGGCTTCACCCCGTTCGAAGGCGCTGAGAATTGCCCTGTGGGCACCTTTGCGCCTGGTAGTATCCATATCCATCCTCAGCACCCTCACCCCGGGAAACTCCCTAAGCAAGACTTCCTCCACCCGCTGTGTCCCCACACCAAAACGTCGCAACAGCTGACTGCGGCACTCAGGGCATAGGCTCGGCAAAGGTATTTGCCATCCGCAATAGTGACACCTGACAGTTCTGTCAGACTCGTGGTATGTAAGGGTAACCCGGCAGTTCTTGCACTGCAAGACATGTCCGCATTCCCGGCACAAGACGCAGGTAGCATATCCCCTCCGGTTAAGGAGGATGATTATCTGCTCTTCCTTGCAAATCCTCTGCCTAATGGCCTCCCGGAGCCTCTTGCTTAGGATAGTCCTATTGCCCTGCTTTAGTTCAGTTCGCATGTCTACGATCTCCACCGGTGGTAGAGGACGGGTCTCTATCCTTTCCGGCAGAAGCAGTTGTCGATATACTCCGGTTTCTGCAAGGTAAGTGGACTCAACTGACGGGGTAGCACTCCCTAAGATGACCACCGCTCCATGGCGGTTTGCCCGCCACAAAGCCACATCTCTGGCGTGATACCTCGGCATATCCTCTTGTCTATAACTCTGCTCATGTTCTTCATCGATGACGATGAGTCCCAGTCGGGTAAAGGGAGCAAACACCGCAGAGCGGGCACCCACTACTATATCGGCATCTCCGCTGCGGATTCGGCGCCATTCATCAAAGCGCTCCCCAGCTCCCAGAGCGCTGTGCAGCACCGCCACCCTGTCGCCAAATCTGGCCTTAAACCGGTTTACTGTCTGGGGAGTAAGGGAGATCTCCGGCACCAGAACGATAGCCTGTCTCCCCAGTTCCAAAGCCCTACCAATAGCCTGAAGGTAAACCTCTGTCTTGCCGCTGCCGGTGACTCCCCTCAGGAGAAACACATCTCCGGCCGCCTTGTCTAGTGCTTTTTTGATCTCATCTAGGGCTCTGCTTTGGGCAGGACTGGGTGGGAGCGGCTTACTTGCCGCAACTTTTTCTCCATATGGGTCTCGATAAACCTCCTGCCAGTAACGCTTAATTAGACCTTTTTCTTCCAAAGTCCTCACGACACCCAGGGTAGTCCCTGCCTTAGCAGCTAAGACTGAGGCCACCGCGGGCCCATTCGTCTCCAAGAGGCAGTTGATTACCTCCGCCTGTTTCGGTGCCCTTCTCCGGTTAGCCACAACCCATTCCTCAGCTTCCTTCTTGGACACGTTTAGCCGGCAAAGCTGTACCCGCTTCTTCTTCACCGCTGGGCTAGTCCACCGATGCTTTATGGTTACAAAGCCTTTTTCAACTAAGGCGCTAATGACCGCGCCTTGGCACTCCACAGCATCCAAGACCTCGTCCCACAGAGCTTCACCGCCGGCCTCCAGTAGGTATGAGAGGACTGCTTCCTGTTTAGGAGCTCTCTGCTTCAGCTCCTCCAAGACCTGGGCAGCGGTCTCTTGCACAATCGCCACATACTTTTCCGACTTGATGTGTATACCCGGGGGCAAGAGACAGCGCAATACATCAACCAGGCGAGAATAGGTGTGTTGGGCAAGCCACAGGGCCAGGTCAACCATTTCCCGGGTAAGCAGTGGTTCCGCATCTAGGATCTTCAAAATAGGTTTGACCTCATCCACAGGACTGTCATGGACAATCCCCATGACATAACCCACAAGCTTCCGGGAACCAAAGGGGACAATTACCCTATGGCCGGGCTGGAGGAGGGGTTCTAATATCGGCGGGATTAGATAGTGGAAAGGTCTATCCACCGCCTGGCTTTGAATATCGACGACTACCTCCGCATACTTCTTCACAAACAAAGCCTCCCCCAGAGCTTCCTCCATTCATCCTTAAAGAAAAACAACAAGTACCAAACTACGAAGAAGCCCCTAGCCTTGCGGCTGGGGCCGTAGTCTACTGGTTTTTCCGTTTCTCCCGGAAGGGCACGATTTTCCCTTCCCCAATCTCCCAGAGGGCGATGGTCACAGGTTTAGTGGAATCCGCCTCAACCAGCTGGGGACTCCCGTCCAGCACTTGACGTGCCCGTTTGGCAGTGGCCACCACCAACGTGTATCGACTATCGACTCTATCCAGCAACTGCTCAATGGGCGGCTGATTCATCATCTTGCCTCATCACTCCCTGTTCCCCCACTATATCCTTGACCAGCTGAAAATATTCGCTGCGGCCCACCCGACACCGCTCGGCGGTAATAATCGCCTCCAACTTAGCCGCTGCCCGCTCCACTTCATCGTTCAAGATAACATAGTCATACTCCACCCCTGCTTTGAGCTCTTCTAAAGCAGTCTCCAGCCTGCGCTCTATGGCGGCATTGCTGTCGGAGGAACGGCCCCGCAGCCGCTTCTCCAACTCCGCCATGGTAGGGGGCAACAAGAATACCAGTATGGCCTCAGGCATCTTCTCCCTGACCTGACGTGCCCCTTGAATGTCAATGTCCATGACCACAACTTCACCCCGTGCCAGCGACTCATGGACAAAGGTCAAAGGTGTGCCATAGTAATTTCCGCAAAACTCGGCCCACTCCAAGAACTCGCCGGCGGCGATGCGGCTTTCAAATTCTTCCCTGGTCAGGAAAAAATAATCCCGGCCTTCCACTTCCATTGGCCGACGGGGACGGGTCGTCGCCGATACAGAGTATACCACATCGGGGCAGCGCTTCAGCACTGCATCTAGAACTGTATTTTTACCGGCTCCCGAAGGACCGGAAAGGATCAAGAGAAAACCCCGCTGCACCGCAAGCCCTCCACAGTCTCTCTATTCCAGGGATTCGCCTGAGATCTCTCTATCCCTACTGGTCAAGCGATGAGCAACAGTCTCAGGCTGCACAGCTGAAAGAATAACATGATCACTGTCGGTAATAATCACTGCACGGGTCCGCCTGCCATATGTAGCATCCACCAACATGCCATTTTCCCGAGCTTCTTGGATAATCCGCTTGATCGGCGCTGACTCCGGGCTGACTATGGCAACAATCCGGTTAGCAGCAACAATATTACCAAATCCTATGTTCGCAAGCTTAATAGTCAAAACATGGTCCCCCCAACTGCCCTACCCCAATTTCTTCAATAAAGCCTCGATCTGTCGCTGACCGAGACCCCGAACACGCCGATTCTCGTGGATGCCGATCTCCTCCATGATGCGTCTACTAGTTACTTTACCAATTTGGGGCAGGGATTGCAAGAGATATGAGACCCGCATGCGGCCCACCACATCATCATCAACTTGACTCAAGACATCCTCCAGAGTCATTTTCCCTGCCTTCAGCTTTTCCCGGATTTCGGCCCGCTGTCTTCTCACCTTTTGGGCTTTTTCCAGGGCCTGCAGTTTTTTCTCAGCCGTAAGCTTGGATAGCGACACACTTTTACCCCCTTCACCACTCACTCCACATTCTGCACTTGCTCCCTCAGCTTCTCGATTACAGTTTTTGCCTCGACCACCCATCGGGATATGGCCACATTACTGGATTTCGAGCCGATGGTATTGACTTCCCGATTCATCTCCTGGATCAAGAAATCTAGTTTCCGGCCCATGGGCTCGTCCCCCTCCAGGGTAGAGCGGAATTCCGCCAAATGACTGGCCAAGCGTACGATTTCTTCGTCAATATTGGCTCGGTCGGCAATGATAGCTGCCTCGGCCGCTAGGCGATTGGGATCTATGGACATATCCCCCACCAGCTCTGCAATCCGGGTCTGTAAACGGGCCAGAGCCTCCTGGGGCAGCGATTCTGCCAGTACTTTGACCTCCTCCAACCCCCTCTCCAGGAATGCAAGGTGTTCAAGTAAAGCTGCAGCTAACCTCGCCCCTTCGGCTTTCCGCATTTCTACGAGGGCATCCGCTGCCTCCTGGGCTGCAGCCTCCACCAAGGATTGAAGGAGTCCTGCATCATCTTCATCCACTGCCACCGGTTCCAGCACCCCAGGGAGAGAAAGCAAAAAATCCACCCGGTTGGTGGGCTCTAGCTCGAGGCGCTCTGCTACTTCCGATACCGCCCGGTCAAAACCCTGGAGCAATCCCCAATCAATCTTTACCGTTCTTGCCTTTTCCCGAAAATCCTCTATAGTCACTGAGATTTCCACTCTGCCCCGCCGTACTTTACTGGCTGCAATCCGACGGATTGGTTCCTCAAGAAAGCTGTACTCCCGGGGAAGGCGGATAGAAAAATCACTGTAGCGCTGGTTAACTGACCGCATCTCCACTGTGACCACAACCTGATCTCCCGCTTGTCCATAACCGTAACCTGTCATACTGCAAACAGCCATCTTCCAGCCCCATTTCTACACGTGAAAATTCAGAGATGAAAAGGCCATCGGTGGCCTTTATACGTAGTTTCTTGTCGGCTGCCGCAAGTCCTGCTCATACCCTAACGACGGCAAGCCGCGCCTTTAGCTTCCCATGAACCGCTATAACTATGTCACCGGCTACCGCACAGACTCCCGAAAAAAAGAGCACAACTGCCCACTGACCAATGGTTAAGGGTACCGTGTTGAAAACCGGCTGCAGAATGGATATATACAAGACTCCCAGCTGCATCAAGGCAGACATAGCCACAGCTCCCGCAAGCCAAGGATTAGAGAAAACCCCCAGCTCCCAGACCCGGTGCTGTTCCGAACGGCATTGGAAGACGTAGAGCAGCTGTGACATCACCAAGGTAGTAAAGGCCATGGTCTGAGCAGCTTTCAGCATGCCGCTCCCCAAAAACAACTCTAAGGCAAACACCGTTAAGGTGCTGAGCCCAATGAGCAGGCCTTGTAAGGCGATCCTAAGATGCAGACCTCGGGCAAAGACTCCTTCCTCCGGGGGCCTTGGGCTCCGCTCCATGGTATCCGGATCGCCTGGGTCCACACTGAGGGCAATGGCTGGCAAGCCATCGGTGACTAAGTTCATCCACAAGATCTGAATAGGCACCAAGGGCAAAGGCAGACCGGCAATGGCGGCCAGCAGCATGGTCAGAACTTCGCCGACATTACATCCCAAAAGGTACCTAATAAACTTGCGGATGTTGTCATAAATGACCCTGCCTTCTTCGATGGCGGCAACGATGGTGGCAAAATTGTCATCGGCCAAGACAAGATCTGAGGCTTCTTTCGTAACATCTGTACCGCTTCTCCCCATCGCGATGCCGATGTCTGCCTCCTTGACTGCGGGACCGTCGTTGACCCCATCGCCGGTCATGCCCACAACTTCACCACGGGCCTTTAGGGCCCGCACGATCCGCACCTTGTGCTCAGGCTGTACCCGGGCAAAAACATTCACTTCCCCTACCACTTCCGCTAGTCCTCTATCGTCCATTCTGTCTAGCTCCATCCCAGTAATGGCCCTTCCTTTTTCCCTGATCAAGCCCAGTTCTCGAGCAACAGCCAGGGCCGTATTGGCGTGGTCCCCGGTTACCATGATAGTCCGAATGCCAGCCCGGCGGGCTAAGGCCAGTGCCCGTACCGCCTCCGGCCGGGGAGGGTCCATCATGCCCATCAGCCCCAAGAAGGTAAGACTCCTTTCGATATCAGATTCCGTTAGCCGGCTTAGGGCTGCCCTCTCCATCGCCGGTAAATCGGTCCTTCTGGCAAATGCTAGGACTCTCAAGGCGGAGCTGGACATAGCTTCATACTGCCTGCGGATTCGCTGTCTATCCCAAACCGACAGGGGAACAACTTTGCCATTTTTCAAGATATGGGTACACAGCTCAAGGATGACATCCGGCGCGCCCTTGGTCCAGGCAGTGGGCTTTTCCCCTAGTCCTTGAGTAATCACCGTCATCCGTTTGCGGCTGGAATCAAAGGGAAGCTCGGCAATGGGCTTCAGCTGCCCTTCCAATGCCTCCCGGTAAATCCCGACCTTGGCAGCTGCAACTAAGAGGGCACCTTCGGTCGGGTCACCAACAAGGCTCCACTCGCCGTTAACACCGTCGCCGACCCCCGGTCTCAGCCTCCGCCAAAGGCCCTTTAGGTACCCCTGTTTTTGGTCCGCTGGGTAAATCCGGGCATTGTTGCAGATCACACCAGCGGTCAGCAGCTGTCTGAGATCGTGGTCCGGTTCCAAAACGGGACGTCCGTCGGATCCTAAGAGGTGGCCCTCTCGGCGGTAACCTGTACCCGTCACCTGATATGATTTCAGAGCCGAGTGAATCTCTCTGACGGTCATCACATTTTGGGTAAGGGTGCCGGTTTTATCGGAACAGATCACAGTGGCACACCCCAATGTCTCCACCGCCGGCAAGTGGCGGACAATGGCATTGCGGCGGCTCATTCGCTGGACGCCGATGGCCAGGGCGATGGTAACTACTGCCGGCAGCCCTTCAGGAATTGCAGCCACAGCCAAACTAACTCCGGTAAGAAACATTTGGTAGAAGGGTATCCCTTGGACTATACCGATGGCAAATACTATGGCGACTACTAGTAGACATCCCACCACCAGCCACTTGCCCAGCTGCTCCAACCTCTTCTGGAGGGGAGTGGGTTCCATAGGCGCACTGCTGATCATGGTAGCTATTCTACCAATCTCGGTATCCATGCCGGTGCCGGTGACAACGAATTTCCCTTTCCCCCGCACCACTGTAGTGCCCATGAAGACGCTGTTCCGGCGGTCCCCCAAGGAGGTGCCTGTCTTGGGCACGTACTCCCAGTCCTTGGTCACTGGATGGGATTCCCCGGTCAGGGCCGCCTCTTCCACAGCCAGGAGGTGGCTTTCCAACAGCCGCCCGTCGGCGGGGATCCGCTGTCCGGGACTGAGGAAAACAATATCCCCTGGAACTAGCTCTGCGGCTTCTATTTCCTGTTCTCGCCCCTCCCGGATGACAATACAGGTAGGAGCCGCCAGCTCCCGCAGGGCCTCTAAAGATCGCTCTGCTTTGTGCTCCTGAATAAATCCCAAGAGGGCATTGCACAGGATAATGGCCAGAATCGCCAGAGCATCCGCGGTTTCGCCAAGGAGGGCAGAAATTAGCGTAGCGGCGATCAGCACCATTACCATAAAATCCTGAAACTGCCTCAGGAAGCTGATCAAGAATGAGGCTCGGGAAGGCCCTGCCAAGATATTGGGGCCAAACTTAGCCTTCCGTCCTCGTGCCTCCTCGGCAGAGAGTCCACTGGCAGCATCGGTGCCAAGCTGCTTTAACACTGTCTCCGTCGACCACCTGTAGTATTCGCTGCTGGACATGTCTTTAGAGCTCCCCCCGCGGTGGACAGTAACTTGACTCAGAGGACTTCAGTCCCATAATCCATATTCCCAGCGGTGCAGAAAAATTCGTCCCCAGCATTAAGCGGGAGCGTTTCCTACTCAACAAAAAAGACCTGCCCTCGGCGGCAGATCTTCTTGCTGTCTTTTACTTTCCTTATTATGATGAATAATGAGCAATACCTTCCCTGCTATCTTACTGCTGCTGGAGTCTCTCAAGTTCCTGGAGAGCTCGCGGGGCGCCGTCATGGTTCTCATCGAGCTGTAGGGTTCTATCAAAGGCATGTTCTGCCTCCTCGTACCTTCCCAGTTCAAGGTACAGCAATCCGCCCAAGTAGTGAAGTTCAGGCACCCGGGGGTTATAGCGTTGAGCAGTTTCAATCACTGCCAGGGCTTCATCTGAGGCCCCCCTCTGTCTGAGGAGCTCCGCCAGCCTGGTCGCAGACTCCGCATGACCCGGCGCAGCATCCAGCACCTGACGGTACCTCTCCACGGCAGTATCCCAGTCCCCGGCTTCCTCCGCCAACACCCCTAATCCGTAGCCGGGCACAGCCACCAGCTCCGGGTCCTCCATGGCGGCAAGATAATGAACCCTGGCCTTCTCCCTCTCACCCCGGATCCGGTATATATCGCCCATCAGTGCATGGACGTGGAGCAGACTGTCATCGATCTGTAGAGCTTCAGTGTAGGCAGCTAGGGCTGCCTGCCAGTTGCCCTTAGTCTGATACGCCATCCCCAGTGCCACTCGCACTTCACTGTTTCCCGGATCCAAGGCAGCAGCCTGCTGCAGCTCCTTAATGGCCAAGTCCTGAAACCCTAAAGCATAGTAGATAAGGCCATTGGTAAAATGGATATCGGCACGGGTACGGTTGGCACTGGACACAGGGGCCAGTGTGACGGCGATAGCTAGGATCCCGGCCAGAATGAACAGGATATGCCTTCGCAAATGTAACACCTCACAGGGGCTCTCCTAAGAGCGAAGAGCCAAATGAAAAGTAGTGCGCAAAACACAAGAGCGCCGAGGCGCTGGATGTCCTAGTTTATTTCGGCAAGGGGGAAGGGACTTCCTCTTATTGTTGTGCTATACTTAAAAGGAATTCCAATCCGAAACCTTTGGCATGACAGTTTGCTGCAAGGATGTGTGTAGATATGGCAATGGATGGGCTCATTCTGGCAGCGGTCAGAGAAGAGATGCAGGAGCTTATTGGCTGCCGCATTACGAAAATATACCAACCGGGAAAGCGGGAGATTGTCATCCACTGTCGCCGTCCCGGAACTACCCTTGCAGTGATCCTCTCGGCCGATCCCCAGTATCCTCGGGTATACTTGACGGAGGACGTCCCGGAGAATCCTCTGAATCCGCCTTCCTTCTGCATGCTCCTAAGAAAATATCTGGAAGGCGGCAAAATTACAGCTGTTGAGCAGCCCGATTTGGACCGGATTCTGCAGATTACTGTGGAGAATATCGCCGAGCACGGTGGTCCAACCCACTACCGCTTGATCGCCGAAATCATGGGGCGCCACAGCAATATCATCCTCTTGGATGCAGCCGGCCAAGTGCTGGATGCCGTTACCCGGGTCGACAGCCGGGTCAACCGCTATCGGGAGATTGTCCCCGGAGCCATCTACATCCCCCCTCCGGACCAGGGAAAGCTGTCGCTCCTGGCCTTGGATTGGCAAGCTTTCCTCACTAGAATGGCCCCAGCCTCTCCCGAGGCCTCTGTTGCCCGGTTGATCCAAGACAACTTCACAGGTATCAGTCCCCAGGTTGCCGTTGAGTTGGTCAGCCAAATCGGGCTGGACCGCGGCACCCTCAGAAAGGAGATCAACCAAGGCCAGTTAGAGGATCTTTACCGAGTCTTGCTGCAGCTGGGGGAAAAGATTAAGGAAGGACACTTTGCCCCCCAAATTGTACTAAGCGCCGACGGTGAACCCCGTAGGATATCGGCTATCCCCCTTACTTCCCAATTTGAGGAAGCCTGGGAATTTTTTTCCATGTCGAGGGCACTAGAGACCTACTATGCCCATAAGCTGGCCAACGAAGAGATGGAGCATCTCCGCCGGAATCTCATCCAGGTAGTGGAGGGACACCAAGACCGCCTGGTTAGGAAAATCAAGGCCCAGGAAAGGGAGCTTTCGGCAGCGGAGGATGCCGAAACTTACCGTACGTACGGCGAACTACTTACAGCCAATATCCATCGGTTGCAAAAGGGACTGGAATCTGTCACCCTGGAGAATTTCTACAACGACTTAGAGCCAGTTACTATTCCGTTAGATCCCAGACTGACTCCTGCCGAAAATGCGCAAGACTATTTTCGCCGGTATAGCAAAGCCAAGAAGACCAAAGTAGAGGGAATGTACCATTATCAGCAGTCCCTAGAGGAACAGGTATACTTGGAACAGGTTCGGACCAGCTTGGACTTGGCTGTGGAGCTCTCAGATCTATTGGACATTCAAAGGGAGCTCATGGAAGAAGGCTATATCCGCCCTGCCAAGGGCCAAAAATCCAAGGAATTAAGGCAAGATAGGCCGCAGCCGCTGCGCTTCTGGTCCAGTGACGGACTAGAGATCTTGGTGGGAAGAAACAACCGCCAAAACGATTATCTGACCTTCAGGATAGCTAACCCCGATGACATGTGGCTCCATGTCAAGGACATACCCGGCTCCCACGTAGTTATCAGATCCCGAGGCACCGAGCCCCCGGCTGCCACCCTAAAGGAGGCGGCTCTGTTGGCTGCCCATTATAGCAAGAGCCGTGCAGGCCATAACGTGGCAGTAGACTACACAGCCCGGAAGCATGTTCGCAAACCCCGGGGAGCCAAACCGGGAATGGTGATCTACGACCATTATCGCACCATCTTCGTCTCACCTCTACCGGAAATAATCCAGCCGCTACTGGCACGGCAGATCAGTGCCGGGCCTCCAGACAAGACCTGACTATGGATTAGCAAAGGACCCTACCTTGGCAGCAGGGTCCTACTTATTAATAACTGACAGAAAATGGGCGAGTTCACTGTTCTTGGCGCGTCTTTGTTTTAATTTGATACCGCCTGTCTACACCCATCCTCCGTCTTTGACCTTTTGCTTTATTCAGCCTGCACTATGCTTGGAAACGCCACCGAGCATGGATAATGCTCTAATCTATGCTTTCCAACAAAATCTGTTCGTCTGAAAGCCTTTTTTCCCTGCAATCCGGGCGTTAATATATCGTTAAAGATGCCTCAATGCCGGAAATGTCGGCGCTGAGTAAACACCATGGGAATCCCGGCAGCGTTAGCAGCGGCAATGGAATCCTTGTCCCGAATGGAGCCACCCGGCTGGATAATTGCTTTGATCTTGTACTCCGCTGCCAGCTTCACCACGTCATCAAAGGGGAAGAAAGCATCTGATGCCAGGATGGCCCCCTCTGCCTTATCTTTAGCTTGCCTCAGGGCGATCCTCGCCGCCTCCAAGCGGTTCATCTGGCCCGCTCCCACTCCAAGGATCATTCCGTCCTTAGCCACCACAATGGCGTTGGACTTGACATACTTGACAGTTTTCCAGCCAAACTCCAGGTCTTTCCAGTCATCTTGATCCGGTGCAGTATCGGTAACCACTTGCCAGGCATCCCTATCGTCCTGCACAAGGTCCGCCTCTTGCACCAGCCAGCCCCCCTTAACCCGTTTCCAATCCCACCACCTATCCTTGGGAGGATTGGCCAGGGCCTCCAACCGCAGGAGCCGCAAGTTTTTCTTGTGCGTCAAGATTTCCAGGGCCTCGTCGGTGAAATCAGGGGCGACAATTACTTCTAGAAAGATCTCGGCCATCTGGCTAGCCGTCTCTCCATCAACGGGGCGGTTGCAGGCAATAATTCCCCCAAAAATGCTTACCGGGTCACCTTCGTAGGCTTTGCGGTAAGCCTCGGCTAGAGTGTCGGCTATCGCCCAGCCGCAGGGGTTGGCGTGCTTGATGGCCACTACTGCCGGCTCTGTAAACACCTTGGCCATTTCTACTGCTGCCGCCGCATCATTGATATTATTAAAGGACAGTTCCTTGCCATGGAGCTGCTCTGCCCAGCAGAGGGAGTCAGCTGGAGGATAGATGTCCCGGTAAAATGCCGCCTTTTGATGGGGGTTCTCACCGTAGCGAAGCTCCTGATGCTTCACCATGGGGATAAAGCCTTGTGCTGGAAAGTCCGCTTGAGGCTGGTCGGAACCAAGGGCTAGGTCCAGCCGGCCGCTTTCCCGGGCTAGATAGCTGTAGATCAGGGAATCGTACTGGGCCGTGTGGCCGAAAGCCTCCAGAGCCAGCTCCCGCCTTAGGTCCATAGATAACGTGCCTTCCCCTTCCTCCAGTGCCTTGAGTACCTCGGAATAGCGACGGGGATTTACTACCACAGCCACCGCCGGGAAGTTCTTAGCCGCCGCCCGGATCATGGTAGGACCTCCGATATCGATGTTTTCCAAGGCTTCCTGTAGGGTGACCCCCTCCTTAGCTACCGTAGCCCCGAAGGGATACAGATTGACCACCACCAGGTCGATAGGTTTGATGCCAAGATTTTCCAGCTCAGCCATTTGCTCCGGTACATCGCGTCTTGCCAGGATCCCACCGTGGATAGCAGGATGGAGGGTTTTCACTCTGCCGCCCAGGCACTCGGGGAAATTGGTGACCTCCTGCACGGCGGTAACCGGTATACCTGCCCCCTTCAAGGCAGCGTAAGTCCCCCCTGTTGAGATGATCTCCACACCCATTGCCACAAGGCCCTGGGCAAACTCCAGGATCCCCTCTTTGTCAGACACACTGATCAAAGCTCGCTGAATTCGCTCCTCTCCAATCTCCTTTCCAAGAAGCTTTTTCCATACGACTTAACCTCGGGAAGCAAGAACCGCCTGAGCTCATTTGCCCAGGCGGTCGGCTGATCGTCAAATCCCTGCTCCCCGGTGGTTCTCCACCTCAAATCCGCCAGTCGCAGGCGACCACTTGTTTTGCCTTTATTGTAGCCAAACTAGACTGCAGCTGTCAACATTTAATGACCATTACGTTACGTTTTGTCACATGTTTATCTCGGGTTTATACCAAAAGAAGTCATCCAAGACAGGAATCGGCACCATAACTGCCGAATTTTTATGTAAAATCCCCATGCTGGTCAAGGAGGGTTCCCAATGCCTGTGCTCAACTCGGTTCTGGAGGAAGTCAAATACCAGGTCGATAGATATCTTGCCAACAACAAGGATGCCCTTGCCTGCTCATGCCAGCAGTGCCGAGACGATGTTATCGCACTAGTTGCCAGTCAGCTACCCAGCAGATACACAACCTCGCCCACCGGCCGGGCTCTTATCGGACTCGAGCTTCAATCCAAACAGGCACAGCTGGACATTTTCCGGGCCATCCTAGCC
>JAAZHE010000092.1 GCA_012510855.1 Bacillota bacterium
ATACAGCGACCTTCGGCATCGGATCTGCCCCCTTTCCTAATCACATAAACTGGCTTTGCAATCTATCTTGTTATCTACCCTTGACACTGGCCTGCACTTTTACGAGACTGCCCCTGATACCGGGCACTGCGCCTTTGACCAGCAGCAAATTCCGTTCCGTATCTACCCGCACGACTTCCAAGGCCTGAATGGTTCTCCGCACGTTGCCCATCCTGCCCGGCAGCTTTCGCCCTTTAAATACCCGAGCTGGTCCAACGGCTCCAAGGGAACCAACCCGCCGGTGATACATGGAACCATGGCTCATGGGTCCTCTAGCGAATCCCCAGCGCTTAATCACACCGGCAAAACCTTTACCCTTGGTCTTTCCGGTAACGTCAACCAAATCGCCCGGCTGGAAGAGATCAACCGTTATGGTGTCCCCTGCCTTCAGCTCCTGAAACTCCGGCGCATCTTCTGTCCGGAACTCCCTCAGATACCGTACACCCTTTACGCCGGCTTTGGCCAGGTGCCCTTTCTCAGGCTTGTTAATCAGGCTTTCACGCTTCTCGCCAAAACCGACTTGGATGGCGTCATACCCATCCGTTTCCTTACTCTTAACTTGGATAACGGTATTGGGTGTAGCCTCAATCACTGTAACAGGCACTAACCGTCCGTCTTCGGTAAAGACCTGGGTCATGCCTAGTTTACGACCTAAAATCCCTTTTGGCATCTGTTACACCCCCTTGCACTGCCTGCACCGCTTAAAACCGCTCACATTTCGTCTTAAAGCTTGATCTCGATATCGACAGCCGCCGGTAGGTCCAGTCGCATCAGGGCGTCGACCGTCTTTGGTGTCGGCTCCAGGATGTCGATCAATCGCTTATGAGTGCGCATTTCGAACTGCTCACGGGAGTCTTTGTGAATGTGCACTGACCGCAAGACGGTATACACATTGCGTTCCGTGGGCAGAGGAATGGGTCCCGAAACGACTGCACCTGTTCGCTTTGCTGTGTCTACAATCTTTTCAGCCGAGGCATCCAAGAGTCTGTGGTCAAATGCCTTAAGGCGGATGCGAATTCTCTGTTTCTTGGCCACGGATTTCCCTCCTTACTAGCGCCTGATTTTCAGACATACTCCGCGAAAATTCCCCGGTCCCTGGTACCTACTACCCGGATTTATCAGGCACAGGAGACGGGACCGGCAACCTCTCGCTTCATCGCAAGACTAGCAGAGCGTCAACTACCCCAAGGGGCGACCCTCAATTTACCAATACTTGCCAAATGTATTTTGGGCAGACAGAGGGGGATTCGACTTCCCGGAATCCCCCCATTTCAGACCCCAGCTTGGATATAAGCTGATTCGGACTCTCTAGGCCGTACGCTCTGCTTGGCAATATTATCACTGGCTTTCCTTAGGCCAGGATTTTTGTCACTACTCCGGCTCCTACTGTTCGGCCACCCTCGCGGATAGCAAAACGGAGACCTTCTTCCATAGCGATGGGTGTAATGAGCTCAGCGTGAACCCGGACGTTGTCGCCAGGCATGATCATCTCTACACCCTCAGGGAGATTGACTACTCCGGTAACGTCAGTTGTCCGGAAGTAGAACTGGGGACGGTAACCGCTGAAGAACGGAGTATGACGGCCGCCCTCTTCCTTGGACAGGACGTAAAGCTCGCTCTCGAACTTGGTATGGGTAGTAATGGTGCCCGGCTTGGCCAGTACCTGACCCCGCTCAATCTCGTCCCGCTCAACGCCCCGGAGCAGTACACCGATGTTGTCTCCAGCCTGGGCCTCATCCAACAGCTTCCGGAACATCTCGACACCGGTAGCTACAGTCTTGCGGCTCTCAGGAC
>JAAZHE010000093.1 GCA_012510855.1 Bacillota bacterium
ACCTTCTTGGAGATAAATCCCTCGTTTCCTCTTATTAACTCCTATCTCAGGAGCTTCTCCTTGCATAAGATCCCAATACTGCACCACCTGGATCCTACTGGAAACCCGAGAACTTCTGACTCATACCTGGCTCCCAAGGAGCCTGTCTACAATAGGCATCCTCCTTTCCCAAGGTGATACAGTGCCCCTAACTCGGGCTTTGCAGGTCATTCGGCACACGCGTGTCGAAATCCTTCCTGATCTCACGCTTGATTGATGGGTTCATGCTTTCAGCGCTTACTCCTGCGCCGAAAATGGAGAGAAAAGGGGAGCGCGCGGAAACTGATTTCTTTGGTTTTAGCAGATCCCAAAGTATCAATAGAATTCCCGCCGCCAGGTTGAGATAGTAGGTAAAGCCGCGCCATACCAGGGTCAATATCCCGAGGAACCCTTGAGGGATTATACTACTGAACATTAGGGTAAAACCCAATTCCGCCGCTCCACTGGAACCTGGCGTGGGGACATAGACAGACAGCAGATAGAATAACAAAGTGATGGCCATGACCTGCAGGAGGTCTAGGTGGATGCCGAGCCCCCATATAACCACGCAGGGGATCAGCGCCATGGCAATCCACCAGCCGTAACTTAACAGCATAACTAAGCCGAGGGTAAGCCTTCGGTTTTCCATAAATTCTTCTAAAGCCCGGCGGAACTCCCGTATCTCCCCATCAACGCGATCCAAAATCATTTCTAGCGTCTTAGGTCGGAAAAAACGCAGGGTAAAGCGGTTGCGGACAATAGGAACAACAATCACTTTGACCTTCTCAGGATTGAAGATTAAATAAAAAGACAAGGTAAATACAGCAAAGTAAAAGGCGATACCAAATAATAACAGACCATACAAGACAGTAGTCAAGCGCCAATGGTCATTGAAAACCAAGAGCCAGACAGAGGCGGCTAGACCGAGGGTAAAGCGAGCAAGGCCGTTGCACAGTGTCTTAGTTGCAATCACCGCGGTGGATTGGCCTGCAGTCAAACCGGTTTCTGTTAAGAAGTAGGCCTGCACCGGTTCACCGCCGGAGTCAAAGGGAGTTATATTGGATACAAAGGCACCGATAATGGCAATCCGCATCCCCCGGATGACAGTAAGGTTAGCTTCGAGGGATCTTGCTAGAACGACCATGCGGAGACAATCAAACAGCCACGACAATACTACCAGGCCGCCTGATACAGCCAATACAGCGGACTGTAGACGGGCTATATCTCTCCATGAATGATGGGTTTGGGTAAAGTGCATAACAATATAAAGCCCTAGCAAACTAAATGCCAGACTGATGAAAGCGCTGCGCTTAAACCGGCTGAGATTCCCCCGGTTATCGCTGTGCTGACCCATAGGGTACTTTCCCCTTTTAATGTAGTAAACGATGGTGAAACCATTATACCATAGTCGGCATAGATTGAGTGAGGACATTTAATGGTATGAGCTCTGAGGGGGAAGTGATAACATTTTTATGTCTTATTCATGAGCAAGATGGGGAAAAAGGGGCTCTAGCTGAGCCCCAATACTGTACCAACCTGATAGACTAAGACAGCTAGTATCCACCCTAGTGTTAATGTATAAGCGACTGTAATTGCTGTCCATTTCCACGAACCGGTTTCCCGGCGAATAGCAGCGATGGTCGCAATACACGGGACATAAATCAAGGTCATGACCATATAGGCATAAGCCGAAAGCGGAGTCCAAGCACTCTGAATAGCACCCAGCAAATTCATCTCACCGACACCGTAGAGAACACCCAAAGTACCGATAACCATCTCCTTAGCAACGATGCCGAAGATGAGGGCAACTGCTGCCTGCCAATTGCCAAAACCTGCGGGCCGCAGTATGGGAGCGATGCTCCGACCGATCATTCCGATTAAAGAATCTGAGCTGCTGGCATCGGTGCCCGGAGGTAAGTTGGCCAACAACCATACAACGGCCACTCCCGCCAAGATGATGGTACCAGCCTTATAGAGAAACTCCTTGCCCCTCTCCCAGGTGTGGAGGAGAACAGCCGAGAGCCTAGGCACTCTATAAGGAGGCAGCTCCATCACAAAGGTTGACGCTTCTCCAGGTTCAATAAGCATGCCGATCACCTTAGCAGCAAGCGCTGCCAGGAGCACACCCAAGAGGTACAGTGAAAACACCACTAGACCCTGCCGCCTTTCAAAAAAGGCTGCCGCAAAGAGCACATATACCGGCAAACGACCAGCACAGGATATCAGGGGATTGACCATAATAGAGATCAACCGGTCCTTGGGGTTGTCGAGGTTGCGGGTGGCCAGGATGCCGGTCACATTGCAGCCAAAGCCTAGTATCATTGGTATAAAGGCTTTGCCGTGCAGGCCAACGGATCGCATGAAGCGATCGGAGAGGAGAGCCGCCCGAGCCATGTACCCAACATCCTCCAGGATGGAGATGACCAAGAACAGGAGGAAAATGGGCGGAGCAAACTCCAAGACCGCACCGACACCTGCCATGATGCCGTCAACCAGGAAGCCCACCAGGAGTTGGGGTGTGCCGATTCCCACCAATATACCCCGCACCCAATCGCTGAGAAGCTCAAAAGCACCGCCAAACCACTGGGCGATAGGTTCACTGACGGTAAAGGTAATGTTAAACATCAACCAGATTATGCCGAAGAACACCGGGTAAGCCAACCAGCGGTGGAGAGCAATCCGGTCCATCAGTTCCGAAACCGATCTCCTTCCTGCCCCGTAACGGCCGATAACTGCTTGGGCAATTTCTGCGGCTTTGTTATAACGCACTTGGGTTATGAGATCGGCGGGTTCCTGCCCTGTAGCTTCCAGGATACGGGCTTGAGCAGCAGCCACTTCTGTTTCCAAATCGGATAAGGCACCGGAAGTCCCAACGGAGCCGTTGCTTTGTGCCTTAATCTTGGCCGCAATCCCCTGATTCTTTTCCAATAGTTTGACTGCAAACCAGCGTCTAGGCGCTGAGTGCATATTGGCTGTATTCTGTACTAGGTATTTTTCTAGAGAGGCTATTTCCGCTTCGACTACGGGTCCATAGTCGAGTCTGAACGGATTTCCACCGCAGCAGCTTGAAGCTGTCACTGCACTCTCCGCTGAAGAGCTGTGGGATGCTGCTTTAAAGGCTGTCTCCAGCAGCTCATCGACCCCTTGTCCATCTACTGCAACAGTCGGCACTACTTCTACTCCTAACAACGCAGAGAGCCGGTCAACATCTATGTCCAGTCCCAGGGCTTCAGCCTCATCAAACATGTTTAGAGCAATGATGACCGGTACACCCATTTCCAGAAGCTGCAAGGTTAAGTATAGATTTCTCTCCAAATTGGTAGAATCAACTACGTTAATCACTACGTCAGGCCGCTCGTCGATAATAAAATCCCGGGCGATGGTTTCATCTATTGCCCTGGAACTAAAGGCATAGATTCCGGGAAGGTCGATTATAAGGGCTTGCTTATCATCCATGATCACAAACCCTTCTTTTTTCTCCACGGTCACCCCCGGCCAGTTCCCGACGTGATGCCGAGCACCAGTGATGGCATTAAAGAGGGCGGTTTTTCCTGCGTTTGGGTTGCCGGCAAGGGCTATGACCGGCATTCTATCTGTTTGAGGTCTTACATCGGCGATAGCGTTTAGCACCTGACATCCCTCCAAGGAATCTGCATGTGTGTGGCTGCGAGTTAGTTAGGACTAACTCCTGGGTCGAAAAATGAGCAAGGATTCCATCACCGGCTTTAGTGACATCCCATTTTCCTGCGGTCCAAAGTGCCGCCCCGTCTTCTGCCCGCTCTTTGCCGATGTCTTCCCCTAGTTCTAGTTGGGCCTGAAAAGGTTCCATTTCTTGGTGTCTGACCTGCAGCTTGGCAGCACGGCTCTACGCAGATCTGAGCAGCTTCCATTTGCCTGAGTGCTAAACGGCATCCCCGTGCACAGATGATAATGGGATCGCCTAAAGGTGCGGCTCCATCGACCGTGACTTGAGTTCCCGGTGTCAGCCCCATATCCATCAGTTTGCGCTTAACGGGACCAGAACAGTTGATGCTTACTACAGTGCCTTGGATACCTTGGTCGAGAGCATCCAGCGATAGATTCTGTCTAGAGTTGCTCATCTCTCTCGATCTCCTTTTCCATATAATCCGTCAAGCGATCCATGGTTTCTTTGCTGATTACGTGTTCGATGTTGCAGGCATCTTCTTCGGCGGTCTGTTCATCAACACCAAGAATAGAGATAAGGAACGCTTTGATGATCTGGTGGCGCTTGTAGATGGCACGTGCCCGGATTTTCCCATTTTCAGTAAGATATACGGGGCCGTAGCGTTCCTGCCGCACATAACCCCGATCGGACAAGAGTCCCACCGCCTGATTGACACTTGCCTTTGAAACTCCTAGCTCTGCAGCGATATCGGTGGTACGGACGCCGGTATCATCATTGGTTAACTTGAACACGGTCTCCAAGTAATCTTCCAACGAGGGCGACATGCGCTTCATCTTGCCACTCCTTAGACTAATAACAAAGTAAGGCGAACCTAACTTACGGCTTTAATATATAAGAGGGTAGGTTCATTGTCAAGGGATGGAGAGGTTTATCACAAGCAAAAGGACCCGGCTCGGGGAGCAGGGTCCTATGTGTGCCGAGGATGCCGCCGCTTAGAGGATGACTTGAATAGGCTTAAGTTAGGCATTGGTGCAGTTCCTCGCCTCGATATCCGAAATCATGGCTACTCGTTCTGCATGGCGTCCGCCTTCGAATTCAGCGTTCAGCCAGGTATCGATGATCATCTTCGCTAAGTCAAGGCCGACAACCCGGGCACCCAGTGCCAAGATGTTGGCGTCATTATGGCGCCGGGAAAGGGCAGCTGTGTAGCAGTCACTGCAAACCACGGCTCGAATGCCCTTGACCTTGTTGGCTGCCAAGGACATGCCGACACCTGTTCCGCAGAACAACAGGCCCTTGTCGCACTCACCGCTGGCCACTGCCTTTGCGACTTTTTCGCCGTACATGGGATAATCGGTTCTTTCATCGGAGAAACAGCCAAAGTCCTTGTATTCAATACCTTTTTCATCCAGGTATGCCTTAATAGCTTCCTTGAACTCATATGCCGCGTGATCCGAACCGATAGCTAGCATGCTCTACCATCCCTTCTATCCTATTAAATTGCTCTACTTTATCCACGGCAAACGACTTGCTACTTAATTATAGCAATCCCGTTCCCACCAGGGCAAACGGTATTATCTTTATCTATTGAAGTCTGCGGATTTTAGTGTATAATCTACTAGCGCGGCAAGTAGTCATGGGGAATCCCGGCTGTTTCCTTGCCCACAAATTTATCAGGTGAGGGGGAGACAACGATAGCTGAGAAGGTCATAGTCCGCTTTGAGAATGTTACCAAACAGTATGATGACGGCCCACCAGTGCTGGATAACGTGAGCTTCGAATTGGAGCGAGGCAAGTTCTACACGTTATTGGGGCCTTCTGGATGTGGGAAGACGACGATTCTTAGGTTGATTGCTGGCTTTACAGAGCCCACCAAAGGCAAGATCTACATCGATGGGCAAGAAATCCGCACCATCTCTTCCCGTCAGCGGAAGGTAAATACGATCTTCCAGGATTACGCACTATTTCCCCACCTAAACGTCTTTGAAAATGTTGCCTTTGGTCTTAGGGTTCGGCGGATGGACAAGGACTTGATCGCCAAGAAGGTGCACGATGTTCTGCGGTTTGTCAACCTATCGGGGTTTGAAAACCGAGCCATCTCCGAGATGTCGGGGGGGCAGCAGCAGCGGGTTGCTATTGCGAGGGCCATCGTAAACGAGCCAGAAGTACTACTACTGGACGAACCGCTTTCTGCCCTCGATCTGAAGCTTCGCTCAGAGATGCAGTATGAACTGCGGGAGTTGCAGCGGCGCTTGGGGATTACCTTTGTTTTTGTCACCCATGATCAGGAAGAGGCACTGGCACTATCAGATGAAGTCTTTGTACTGCATAACGGCCGCATTCAACAGAGCGGGACGCCGATGGATATCTATGACGAACCCATCAACCGCTTCGTCGCCGATTTCATTGGGGAATCCAATATTGTAAGGGGTACCATGATCAGAGACTATCTGGTCGAATTTGTTGGTCACCAATTCGAATGTGTTGACAAAGGGTTTAGCCCCAATGAGCCGGTGGATATAGTTATCCGCCCGGAGGACCTTGAGCTGACAACCGTCGACAAGGGCAAGCTAAAGGTGAGGGTTGATTCCCAGCTGTTCCGGGGCGTGCACTACGAGATCTGCTGCTACGATGAAGAAGGCAATGAGTGGCTGGTTCATTCCACCGCCAAGGCTACTGTGGGTGAGGAGATCGGTTTGGATTTCGATCCCGAAGACATCCACGTGATGAGAATCAGCGATGATGAAGCCGAACTTGACGAGCGGCTGGAATCGTACGGGGAGGTGCACTATGGACAGACGGATTCGTAATCTGTTCTTGGTCCCCTACGGCTTATGGCTGCTGGTGTTTGTGATAGTTCCTATACTATTGATCGCCTATTACTCCGTGTTTGATATTGACGGAGTGCTGACGCTGAATAACTACAAGCGGTTTTTCTCGCCCATCTATTTTAGCATGGCGCTGAGATCCTTTTGGTATGCGGCTCTGATTACAGCTGTCTGTCTGGTGATCGCTTATCCAACTGCGTATCTGCTCACCAAGACCAAGCACAAGCAGCTGTGGTTGCTGCTAATCATACTGCCGTCGTGGATGAATTTGCTGCTCAAAACTTACGCGTTTATCGGTATCCTAGGGACCTACGGCCCCATCAATGCCTTTCTCAAGGTGATTGGAATAGGTCCCAAGCAGATTCTCTTTACCGATTTTAGTTTTATTTTTGTATCCGTGTACATTTTTATACCCTTTATGATTCTGCCGATCTTTAGTGCCCTGGAGAAGCTCAATCCGTCTTTGGTTGAGGCGGCATTCGATCTGGGGGCCTCTCCGTGGGTTACTTTCCGCAGGGTGATATTCCCGCTGACCCTGGGCGGTGTCAAATCAGGGGTCCAGGCGGTTTTTATACCGTCGCTATCCCTGTTTATGATCACCCGTCTCATTGCAGGAAACCGAGTGATCACCTTAGGCACCGCCATAGAACAGCACTTCCTGGTAACGCAGGATTGGGGAATGGGCTCAGCCTTAGCTATTTTCTTGGTGATCGCCATGGGTTTGACCATGTGGTTCACCGAAAGTGGAAGGCGGGTGAAATAGCATGGGGAAAAACTCGAATCTAGCCAAAATCTATTTAGTGGTCGTGTTTATAGTCCTCTACGCCCCCATCGTATATTTGGTTTATTATTCCTTTAACAGCGGCGGTACCATGTATGCTTTCGAGGAATTCACCTGGGAATGGTACCACGAGGTCTTGCAGGACACCCGACTTCTTGTCATCCTATTAAATACGGTCACCATTGCCCTGCTGTCGGCAGCCATATCCACTGTGATTGGAGTTATCGGCGCTATCGCCCTGGTCAACTTGCGGCACAGGAGAGTTCGCAATGCTTTGCTGACGCTAAACAACGTAATGCTGGTGAGCCCGGATGTGATTATCGGTGCGTCGTTTTTGATCTTCTTTGCAGCCATCGGCATTCAGCTGGGCTTTACTTCAGTGCTGTTGGCTCACATCGCTTTTAGTGTACCCATTGTGGTGCTGATGGTACTGCCCAAGCTGCAGGAAATGAGCCCCACACTGATCGACGCTGCCCGGGACCTGGGCGCCAGCTGGTGGGATGTCCTGGCCCGGGTGGTGATTCCTTATATTACTCCGGGGATTATGTCGGGTTTCTTTATGGCTTTAACCTATTCGCTGGATGATTTCGCGGTGACCTTCTTCGTCACTGGTGCGGGTTTTTCCACCCTTTCAGTGGAGATCTATTCCATGGCTAGGCGAGGCATATCCCTGACCATCAATGCTTTATCTACGTTGGTGTTCTTGGTCACTCTGCTCTTGGTCGTTGGTTACTATATAATCAGCACCCGAGCTTCTAAACAAGTTCAGCAGGTCCGCTGGGGGGTGAGCAGCAGATGAGAAAGGTTGTCCAGATGTTCATCGCAGTCCTTGCAGTCGCGGCTCTACTCATGTATACCACAGCTCGAATTAACCACATGCAAGGATACTCCAGCGGAAATACGCTGACCATCTACAACTGGGGCGATTATATAGATCCTGACTTGATCACCGCCTTTGAAGAAGAGACCGGGATTAAGGTGATCTATGAGACCTATGAATCTAATGAAGCGATGCTGACCAAAATCGCCCACGGAGGCCACAGTTTCGATATCGCAGTTCCGTCGGACTACGCCATCAGCAGAATGATAGAGCAGAATATGCTGATTCCGTTGGATCATTCGCTGATTCCCAATCTAAAGTATATCGACCAGCGATTTCTCGATCTGTCCTTCGATCCGGGCAACAAGTATTCCATTCCCTATTTTTGGGGCACTGTAGGGATTGCTTACAACCGAGAAATGTTAGATATGGAGCTAACAAGTTGGAACGATTTGTGGGATGAATCTTTGCGCAATCAAATCCTATTGGTGGACGGTGCCCGGGAAGTGATCGGGATGGGATTGAACAGCCTCGGTTATTCCCTGAATGAAACCGACCCTGAGCGTCTCCTTGAGGCCCAGCAAAAGCTGTTTGAGCTGGTTCCCAACATAAGGGCTATTGTAGGTGATGAGATCAAGATGCTGCTGGCCACTGAGGAAGCTGCAGTGGGACTGGTATGGTCCGGTGAGGCAGGGGCTATTCTAGACGAGAACCCCAACTTGGACTATGTTATACCAGTTGAAGGAAGCAATATCTGGTTTGACAACATGGTCATTCCCATAACTGCCAAGAATATAGAGGGAGCCCATAAGTTCATTGACTTCATGCTTGACCCTGAGAACGCCGCTCAAAACACACTGTATGTCGGTTATTCAACGCCCAATTGGGGGGCCATGGAGTATCTGCCGGAGGAGATTACCAGTGATGCCAGGTTTTATCCTGGTCCGGAAATAACCAATAAGCTGGAGCTTTACGAAAATCTTGGTAAGCACAACCTGGCCTATTACAACGAACTGTTCCTGGAGTTCAAGATGCATAGGAAGTAACTGTCCAGTAAGCGACTCAAGAAACGGCTGAGGCTGTTAAGAAAGAACAGCCTCAGCCAATTCATTTTGCAGTAGAACCCGGCCATCTCTTACAACCCTCATGCTATCTCCCGATATTTCATCGATGAGCAAGGGTTTTCCGTTTACCTCGCCGAATTCAAACTTGATGTCGATTAGCTCTAGGTTCTTCTTTGCCAGGTCTGCCTTGAGCAGAGCGGTAATAGTCTGGGCAGTTTTTTCCATATACTCCACAGCCTTTAGGCTTGCTATACCCAGAGCTACAACTGCCTCCTTGGTGATCAGCGGATCTCCCCGTTCATCATCTTTGATGGTAAACTCCACCAGGGAGGGCAAGGGTGTCCCTTCCTCAATGTACTTAGCATAGCGTCTGACGAAGCTTCCCCAGGCTTTCTCTCTACAGATTACCTCCAGCCCATAGGAGCGCGCGGCTTTGACAATGATGGTATTGTCTTCCGGCCCAACGGCGACAAAATGGGTTGGTATGCCGGCTTTTTGCAGCAGTTCAAAGAAATATAGGGTTAGGTGGAAGGAAGAGCCTCCTTTACCAGCTACTTCGCCAATAACCTCATTACCGCCAGAATCAATATTCCCATCGGAGCCGGTGACAGTATCTTTGAATTTCAGCAAGATGTTGCCGTCCTCCAGGGTGAACACATCTTTGGTTTTACCTGAATATATCTTTTGCAAGGAAAGATCCCTCCCGTAGAGAAATACCCAAAGCCAGTCTACCACATGCGTTTCCGTGATCCAAGCATTGATGAGAGACTCATGTGAAGTTGCTGTAGATAATTTCGCAGGGAAGTGTTTCCAAATATCATAAGCTGTCCCCAGGGTGGGGAAAGGATCCCTACCCTTCTTTCGGCAGAGCTCAAAGCCCTGATGAGTGAGAGGCTGGAAGAACCCAACCGCAGCTTGGACTTCAAGGATTCCTGCATATAAGCGGAAATGGGTTGAAGTTTTTGAGAAGTGTGCTAAACTGTTATTAAGGGCCCAGTAAGAGGCACCTAAGATCACCGTGACGTAAGTGAAAGGAGAAACCCATGCGGATCAGCCAACTGCCCAATTCAATCGCATAACTAGGTGAGATTGGCAGGGATCCGGCTGTATCGCATGGCGTGGGCTTTTAGCCTATTATGCTCTAGAATCCAGGTAAGTGAGCTATATACAGACGGCGGCTGCGGCCGCGTTTGTTTTATCCCGAAACTTTTGGTATGGCGGCCATTGGCGCCGACGGCGTCCAGCGATAGGCCGGCTGCCATCTCACCCCCACTTGAGAAGGGGGTTTTTGTTATGTCGGAACCGATACTCAGGGTGGATAATCTTACCAAATCATACGGCATCTATGAGATCTTTACCAATGTGAGCTTCTTGCTGAAAATGGGGGAGAAGGCGGCCCTAGTAGGTCCCAACGGCGTCGGAAAGTCTACCCTGCTGAAGATTCTAGCAGGTGAGGAAAGCGTCGATGCCGGGACAATTACCTGGCTGCGGGAGCCCCTTGTATGTCAGTACGTACCCCAGATGCCCAAATTCGGCCAGTCTACTCCGTGGAGTGTTTTAAGTCGCCAGGCCCAGAGACTGGGAGTGTTGGCTAGAGGAACCCCTGCAGAGGCTATCAGCCGTTTTGGGTTCGCTGAGGAAGAGGCTCACTTACCAGCAACCCAGCTCAGCGGTGGGCAAAAAACCAGGTTGGCACTGGCCAAGGCCTGGCTGTGCCACCCAGACCTTCTCTTGCTCGATGAACCCACTAACCACTTGGACATAGAAGCTCTGGAATGGCTGGAAGAGTTCGTCTTGACATACAGGGGAAGCGTTTTGATTGTCTCCCATGACAGGGCTTTCCTTGACAGTGTGGTTTCCCGGGTGCTGGAGCTGAGCCAAAGGGGTATTACCGAGTACCACGGCAACTACACGGCTTATCGGGAGGCCAAAGAAAAGCGTTTCCAGAGTGAGATGGCTCGGTATCAAGCGGAGCAAAAACGAATTCGAAAATTGGAGTCTGCCATCGAGCAGCAGATGCGGCAGTTTCTGCGCAGTCACCAAATCGCAGGCCAACATGACTTTTACCGGAGCAAAGCCAAGAAACTGGCCAAGTCCGCCAAGGCGAAGATGAAGCGCTTGGAGAAGATGAAACAGACCGGCGTGTCCAAGCCTAAGGCAGAGCAGCGTGTATCCTTCCACGGCTTTGAGAGCAGTGATAGCGGGCGGCGGCTTATCATGGCAGAGGATCTGGGTAAGGCGTACAACAAGCTTCTTTTCCAAAATGGGAATTTTGCCATCTTGCGGGGTGATAAGGTAGGGCTGATTGGCCCCAACGGTGCAGGCAAGACTACGCTCTTGCGAATGCTTCTAGGAGACGAGGAACCTACCAAAGGTTGTCTTTGGGTATCTCCCAGTGCCTCCATTGGCTATTTAGACCAAGAGATGGAAAAGCTTGACAGCTCCAACACTGTATTGGAAGAGGTGCTTAGCTGTCTATCCGAGCAGACCCGGGATGAGATCACCAGGGTTCGGACCTTCTTAGCCCAAATGCTCTTTCGGGAGGAAGAACTGGAAAAACCCATAGGTGTCTTGAGTGTAGGAGAAAAGAAGCGGGTGGCCATGGCAAAGTTGCTCTTGTCCAGCCACAACTTGCTGCTCTTGGATGAACCTACCGATCATCTTGATCTACCTTCCCGGGAACGACTGGAAGATGCTCTGCTTGATTATGAGGGCACCTTGGTGTTAGTCTCCCACGATCGATATCTCCTTCGAAAAGTATGTAATAAAGTATTGGCCTTCGTGGACGGAAGGTTGGTAGCCTATTCCGGCGGTTTTGCTGAATACGAAGAGAAGGTAATCAAAGGGAAGAACCAAGTGCAAGGAACCACCAACAGTGGTCTTTCTCCAGAAGAGCGCCTTGTTCTGGAGACTAAGCTGGCTCAGCTGTCTGCTGATTTGGCCAGCACACCTAAGGATGATCCCAGTTATGAAGAACTAGAGAAGAGCTTTCTTGAGCTGGCAAGAAGACTACGCTAGTCTATGGTCCTAGACAAGGCGCCTTCGGCATAGTAAAAATCATGAGCGCGGAAAAGGAGCACCAGTCGCGACCGTTGGGTTGAAGAAATCCCAGCCCGTGGTTGAGGACTAGTGCTCCTTCTGTGGAGTCCCAAAGACTGCTGTTTGACAGCCTTTCTTACCGGGGAATGCAGATTCTCTGGCCGATCTGCAGTGCGTTGGGATTTACGTTGGGGTTGGCTCGCCTGAGTGCTTCTACAGTGGTTCCAAACCGCTGCGCCAAGGTAAAGAAAGTATCACCTGATTGTACGTTGTATGCCGTGGTGTTGGGCGGACAAGGTCCAGGTCCTGGAGCGGGGCCTGTGCCTCTGGGAATACAGATTCTCTGCCCAATCTGCAGTGCATTGGGATTAACATTTGGGTTTGCTTGTCGAATTGCCTCCACGGTAGTCCCAAACCGCTGTGCCAAACTGAAGAACGTATCGCCGGATCTTACGTTATATGCCGAAGTATTGGGCGGGCAGACTCCTGGCGCCGGACCTGGAGCAGGACCCGTTGGTATGCAGATCTGCTGGCCAACAGTCAGCCTGTTGGGGTCTACCGCCGGATTAGCCGCCTGGAGAGCACTTAGTGATACTCCCTGGTTTCTGGCTACATTAAACAGTGTATCTCCGCTCCGGACGGTATAGACTCGGCCCGGACAAGTTGTTGGCGGTTGAGTTGTCGGAACACAAATCAGACGCGCTACCTGCAGCGAATTGGGGTCTATACCGGGGTTGGCAGCTTGGATGGCGGCAACGGTAGTGTTAAAAGTCCTCGCTATCCCAAACAAGGTATCCCCTGGGCTGATGAAATATCTTACAGAGCCCGGTGGGCACGATATGCTCACGGTGTCACCTCCTAGGTTTAGTGCATCGTTGCTACAACGTATTCATATTGCTCCCCGAGTGCTACCTGTCTAGCTGCTGATTCACTGGGCCTCCATTCCTATGTTTAGCAAGATCGGGACCACACCCCTATCCCGCAATCGTCTGTTCTAAGTAGCCCTGCGGTGAATATGCTACTAATGTGATGGGAAAGGGGGCGGTGGTGTGCCCGCAAGTAGTTCAAATCGTGACCGGTATGATGAGCTGCTCAAGCGGTATGCGGATGAGTATGGTTTGGACTGGAGGCTGCTCAAGCGGCAGATGTTGGCCGAATCTGGAGGCAACGCAAGGGCAGTATCTCCCCGGGGAGCTAAGGGACTTATGCAGTTCATGCCGGGGGCCTGGCGGGAGTGGGGACAAGGCGATCCCTTTGATCCTGAAGCCAGCATTCGGGCTGGGGCAGCATACATGAAATTCCTTCTCAGTAGATTTGAGGAGATCCCAGATGACCGGGAAAGGTACAAATTTGCCCTGGCAGCCTACAATGCAGGACGGGCCAATATTAACCGCTGTTTGGAGTATGCCCGGCAGGCGACCGGTGCCCCCAGTTCCTTTGAAGAGTGGGTCAAAGCCGGTAAGCCCCCGGGACCCTGGCAGGAATGGAAGGTCGCCAGAGAGTTTCTCAGTATGGTTACAGGAAGAAACGCTGCCGTTACTATTCGGTACGTGGAGCAAATAATGGGGGAGGAGGAAGAATGAATATTCCTAAGTTCCTTTGGGAATTGATTTGCAGGTACATATTCACAGACAGCTGCCGAACGTTCCTAACTAGCGACTTCATGTTCAACATCTACATGTTTGTAGTAGTTCTAGCCCTTGGCTACGGTTGGCGCCGCGGGGCCTGGGTGCGCCGGTTGACAGAGCTTTTCGATGAATACTATAATTGGGTAGAGGTAAACGTACCCCTGCCGGGCCATATCAAGTTGAGGCGCTACTTGGAGAAGCTCAATGAAGCGATTATTGAACTAAGGGGTACTCCTATGACTGACGAAGAGATTAAGATGGCTAAGCTGACTGCCGATACGCTGGCCCAAAAAGACCATTTGGCCAGGTTTTATGAGTGAGTGACCAGAGTTCATCGAGGGGTTGACATGTGCCGACTGGTTTGGTAATATACTTATTGTCGACGCCACGAGGCACAACAACGGGCCCCCATCGTCTAGCGGCCTAGGACACCGCCCTTTCACGGCGAAGGCACCGGTTCAAATCCGGTTTGGGGTACCATAAGTGGGGATGTAGCTCAGTTGGGAGAGCGCTTGAATGGCATTCAAGAGGTCAGGGGTTCGATTCCCCTCATCTCCACCATTTAATCACCGCGGGGTGGAGCAGTCTGGTAGCTCGTCGGGCTCATAACCCGAAGGTTGTCGGTTCGAATCCGGCCCCCGCAACCATTTTACACGGCGGCGTAGCTCAGGTGGTCAGAGCACACGGCTCATACCCGTGGCGTCACTGGTTCGAATCCAGTCGCCGCTACCATACACCCCACTAGCTCAGCTGGTAGAGCACCTGACTCTTAATCAGGGTGTCCGGGGTTCGAGTCCCCGGTGGGGTACCACAAGAATCCCCCGTAAACACGGGGGTTTTGTTATTTCTGGCGGCTGAAGAAACGACCGCGTCAGGTGCTCAATTGAGCGAGATTGGACGAGTTTGGTTCTAGCCTTGGCAATGCCGGTGCTTTTGGCTGTGGGTATATTTGGCTTCTATTCTTACTATTTCCGTGTTACAATTTGTCTATACGGTTCGTAGCTGATGAGATCAGTTCGCCGATACCATGAAGACTTAGGGGTCAAACCATATGGCTAATGCACAAGAATACAGGATATCTTTGCTGGGGGAGTTTGTGGATAAGTCTATAGAGGAGGAGTTTTTAGCTGATAGTTTGAGTGGCTCGATAAAAATAACCTCGTACATTGCCCTTATTTTCGGATCTATACTGGGGTTTTTTCTCCTTAATAGCTACTTCACCGAGGGAGGCACGTCTTTATTCCTTAGAACCACACCTATCAGGTTGGTATTCATCTTTACCTCTATGGTGATTTTCCTCACTGCCAAGAGACTCACTAAGCAAAGACAGCTTGTCTATATACTGACTTTTTACCAAGCACTGATGGCTGTTATATACCTGTTGACATTGAAGCAATATAGTTCCCTCAACTACTTCAGCATTTTAGGTCTCATGACCATAACTCTAGCCATCTATCTCCTGCCCAATAGGATTATTCTTTCCCAGATCATTACTGTTCTATTTAGCATCGCGTTTTTCGTTGATCCCAGCCGGAAGTTGGAAGGGCTACAGCCCCACGAGTTCTACAGGATTATTGCATACCAGGCTATACTGCTTATCTATTGCAATATAAACCACTGCTGGGCTGAAACCACTAAGCGGAAAACGTTCATGGCCAAGAGAGAGCTTTCTGCTTTATCCTCCAAGGATCCCGTGACCGGTGTCTATAATAGGAGCAAGTTCGATGAAGCAATGGATAGGTGGATAAGTTTTTCCAAGAGATACGGTCATCCCCTTTCTTTAATTCTGCTTGATATCGACAATTTTAAGCAAGTAAATGACAACTATGGGCATATCGTAGGTGACAGCGTGCTCAAGAACGTCGCTGCGGCCGTTAGCAAGTCGATTCGAGATACAGATATCTTTGCTAGATGGGGCGGAGATGAGTTCGCAATCCTTCTTCCTAACACAAACGTTCGCCAAGCAAGAAAAATGGCTGAACGGATAAGGAAATGTATTAACAGTAGTTCCTTTGACAATCTAGAGGACATTACATGCAGCTTTGGAGTAGCTGCATATGAGGAGAATGACACCAAACAATCACTGCTGCGAAAAGTGGATGACCTGCTTTTGCGAGCTAAAACCAGTGGCAAAAACATAGTTATTAGTTGAAGCACCAGCGCTATTCCAAGCTTACTGCAGTTCCCGATGCAGTAACCATCAGCATACCGTTTTGCGAACCGAGCACCTCATAGTCGATGTCCACACCAACTACCGCGTTGGCTCCCAGCTGTGCAGCCCTGTCGCACATCTCCTGGATCGCCATCTGTCGTGCTTTAATCAGCTGATCTTCATATGCAGCGCTGCGGCCACCAAGCACATCAGTAATGCTGGCCATAAGATCTCGGAGAATGTTGACCCCCATGATGGTCTCGCCAGCCACCACTCCATAATAGCGGGTGATTCGCTTTCCCTCAACATTAGGTGTTGTCGTGACAATCATCTCGCAGCCTCCCAGATTAGATGTTTCGAGTCTATTTCGCCACTAGAGAGACTATTCCTTTTAAGGCAGTGGAGTGACTGCCTCCAGGGAGCAATCTAGTTTACGTCTAAGTAGTGCGGGCCGAGAAGCCGAAGGAAATGAGAAGGAGCTAGCAATTGCGGATAGCTAGGACTTCCTTGACTGGGGAACGATCGCCGGTGCAGGAAATCTTTCGGGGTGCTCTTAGAAATCTCAAGTGAAAACCCAGATCGTAATACAGTTCCACGATTCTAGGGGTCGCCTGATTAGACAGTACTACGGGTCCATCGTGTTCAGCCAGCCAATGGGCAAGCCTCACCTGATCCTCCCATTGGAAACTCTCCTTTGAGTATTGGGTGAACTCCACATCATAGGGAGGATCTGCGTATACGAAATCATTGGGAGCAAGTTCTAGGGCTTGAAAGTCGCCGCACCTAAACTCCCATCGGGCAAAGAGCTCTTGATAAGCTGTAAAATCCTTGACATAGTTGATGCGGCTATGGCGGCCGAAGGGTACATTGAACTCACCGTTCTGGTTGAAGCGGCATAAGCCGTTATATCCCGTCCGGTTAAGGTAATAGAACAATTCTGCTGCCTCTTTGCTATTTTGCCTACCCAACGGACCAATTAGCTCGTTAAAGCGCTTTCTATATCTGTAATATATATCTTCCTTTTGTTCCATTTGGAGGGTGATTATAAGCCCCTTTTGCACCCACTTGTAGAAGTTGATCAAATGGGGATTAATATCATTAAGCAGGGCATCGGAGGGTTCTAACCCCAAGGGTACTGCCAGCCCTCCGCAGAAGGGTTCTACCAGTCTTTTCCCTCTATGCTTGAGCCAATACTGCTTGAGGATAGGCACCAACCACCGCTTGCCGCCGGCCCACTTGAGCGGCGGTCTTAGTTGGGTTCTTGCGGCTTTCGGCGTGTTGTCCGCTGACATCTTCTGCCCTCCCCATAGTCTAGTTTCTTGCAAGGAGAGGGTGAGTCCTCTTAGTTTACGTGGCCGTCCTTCATGTTCATAAGAACTAATACCAACACCTTCCGATTTAGAGAGCAGGAATTGACCCGGGTGGATATAATAGATCTCAAGAAAGAGTCGTGCCAACAATGGTAGAGAAATGGAGAAACACCGGCAGCAGAGGGGGATTCTAAATTGAAGCCAATCATTATGTCGGACCTCAAGTTCGACATAAACAGCGCAAGCCTCTTGCGGTCATTAAGGCTGGATGAGGCTAGTGACGATGCGAAGACAGTCCTCGGCTTAATAGAGGAAGCAATGAAGGTAGCTAAACCCAAGGCTATATTTAAGGAAGCCTTTATTGATGATAAAGGTCACGACTATGTTATCATCGATGGTTTTCGATTCAAAAGCCGAGTTCTGCGGGTGAATTTCGATGAGGTGCACCGGGTCTTTCCCTACGTGGTTACCGCCGGAAGAGAATTGGATGAGTGGTCCAACGGCGTTGAGGGAATGCTTGAGCAGTACTGGGCTGATCAAATCAAGGAATTCATATTGGGTACAGCTTATAATGATTTTATCGCTCGCTTAACGGAAGCATATGGATTAGGCACAACCGCGTCCATGAATCCCGGTTCCCTTGAGGACTGGCCCATCAGCGAACAGCCTAAGCTCTTTAGTCTGATTGGCGATCCTTTTCAGGGCATTGGAGTAGAGCTGACAGACAGCTATCTTATGGTTCCGGCTAAGTCGGTATCGGGAATTCGCTATTCCACCCAGGTCACCTACGAAAACTGCCAGCTGTGTTCCCGGGAGAATTGTCCCAACAGACGCGCTCCATATGATCCGCTTCTTTGGGAGCAGCGGTATAAATGAGTGAGGGCCATGGCCTGGACTAGAAAGCCGGAGAAACTCAAAATAGTCCTGCTCGATGGTTATCTGGATGAACCGTCCTGTCTAGGGGTTCCGCCCTATATATCACCCCATGTGCGCTATGCCTATGGTGCGCTGCTGGATTTGGGCATACCGGCAAGCAGCATCACATTTGCCACCATTGATCAATGGCGACAGAGGCGGGCCCACTATCTAGATGCCGCCAAGGGTGCCGATGCAGTAGTTGTGATTGCCGGGGCCACTGTCCCCAGCCGTTATTTAGGCGGCAGACCAATTTCCAGTCGTGAAATCAGTGAACTTGGTTCAGCCATCGCCCCGGTGCCGCTAATCCTAGGAGGTCCTATTACCCTATGTGGCGAGAAGATTCCAGGTGTCAGCATGACCTGTGGAGAAATCGCTGCTGTTTCGCTTCAGGAAATATTCGGCGGCCCGAGGGTTCCTGACCTCAACGCTGGGACGGAATGGACAGAGCGGATTGCCCGGTTCGCCGTCCTAGGGGCGGAGCTTACTACCCGCCACCCGTCTTTTCCATATGTCGTCTGTGAGCTGGAGACATATAGGGGATGTCCCCGCCGGGAGAACTGTAGCTTTTGCAGTGAAGGCAAGAAGCAAGTCCGGTACCAGAGACGGGTCGAGGATATAATCGCGGAGGTAAAAGCTCTGGTCGGCTTCGGCAACAGATACTTCCGGTTGGGATGTCAATCGGATCTCTTCCTCTACGGGGCTGCTGCTCGGGATGGCCAGCTCTATCCCCAGCCGGCGGTGCTGCGGGATCTGTATCAGGGGATCAGGCAGGCGGCGCCGAATCTGGCGGTTTTGCATATGGATAATGCCAACCCTGCCAGCATCATGCGGGATCCTGAGCTGGCTGCAGAAGTGATTGATATTATCTGCCGGTATAATACGCCAGGTGATGTAGCAGCCTTCGGCTTGGAATCAGCGGATCCAGCGGTCTTGGCTGCCAATCGGGTTAAGACTACTCCGGAGGAGACCCTCGCTGCTGTTCGATTAATGAATGAAATTGGCGGCCGTCGCGAAGCTGGTATCCCTAAGCTCTTGCCCGGCCTCAATTTTCTCCACGGGCTGCAAGGGGAAAGACCCGAGACGTTGGAAATCAATTTTCGATACTTACAAAACCTTATGGACCAAGGACTCATGGTGAGGCGAATCAATATCCGCCAGGTACTCCCTGTTGGGGGCTATAAGCCAGTCCGCATCGATGCCCGCCGCTTCCAGGCCTATAAGGACAAAGTCAACGAGGAAATCAACAAACCGATGCTGCGGCGGGTGTTTCCCAACGGTACCATCCTTCGCAACGTGCACATTGAAGAAGTAAAAGGTCAAGTCAGCTTTGGCAGGCAGCTGGGATCGTATCCGATTCTCGTAGGCATTCCCGGGGAGATAACGGTGGGTACCATCCTCGATGTGGGAATCATTGAACACGGCTATCGCTCGGTGACGGGCTTGCCCGTTCCCTTCTACATTAACAGGGCTAGTGTGGCGCAGCTGGAGGCCATTCCAGGTATGGGACGAAAGCGGGCCACTCGGGTATTCCTAGCTCAACCCATCCGAGATGCTCACCATCTAGAACAGGTAGTGGATGGTCAAGTGGACCTTACACCGGTGCTGCAGTGGCTGGACTTTTCAGTCTAGCTCAAGAGTCATCCAGGGAGCAGTTGGTTCAACCTAGGAGGTTTAATCAGTCCAACAATGTGAAAGACTAGTACTCGGCATGTTCTGGGAGCTATTCAAGAAATCAGCTTGGATTGCTCCCAAATACGTATGCCGCCGATCGTGGGACTTTTGGTCGGCCCATTATGGGGGTACGCGACTTGGTGCTGGAGAACATCTTCTTGATTGCTGCAGTGCTGGTGTTGGGTCTGGGTGCGCTGCGGGTGCGTCAGCTGATCCAACGACCACTGCCAGTGGAGGCTATAACCGACGCCCTCCTGGGAATCAATGAGCTAGAACAGCATGCCCGGGAGCTGGCAACCAGACACCGGGTTTCATCCGAGGCCGGCCGTCGAGGCCGACGTCTGCCGGACCCCGAAGCTGCTAGCCAGGTATTACACAGGGTATATGATGAAATTTCTCGGGCAGTGCGGGATGGTTACAGTCCATCTCCTGCTGCGGAATGGCTTCTGGACAATTTTTACGTCATCAGTGCCGGCATCCGAGACCTAAAGGGAAGCATGCCAACTGGATATTACCGGGAGCTTCCCAAATTGGCCAACGGCCGCATGCAGGGATATCCCCGGGTATATGCCTTGGCCCTGGAACTGATCTCCCATTCCGACAACCGCATAGATGTAGAAACCATCGAAAGGTTCTTTGCGGCTTACCAATCAGTGGCGCCTCTCACCATTGGTGAGATCTGGGCCATACCTACTTTTATCCGCATAGGACTAACGGAAAACCTTAAATATCTTGCTCTGCAGGTTCTCAACACCCAAAAGGAGAGGCAAGAAGCTGCCAATTGGCTGACCAGTATCTTGCAAGAAGCCAGGACCAATTCCCTGGACCTAGAGGACTTAGTGGCAGTCAGGGCCCGCTCTCTCCGGCGGGTTAGTGCAACTTTTGCCACTGAGCTGCTTTACCGCCTGCGCAATGAAGGAACTGACGCAGCTCCCTTGACAGAATGGCTAGATCAGCGTTTGGCTGCCATAGGTACTTCTGCCGATGAGATAGTGCATCTCGAGCATCAGCGGCAGTCAGCTCGGGAAATCTCCGTAAGGAATGCCATCAACAGTCTGCGGACACTGGCTGCCATTGACTGGACGGAGTCCTTTGAACGCTTGAGCCATGTAGAACGGATCCTGCAGACAGATCCCGACGGCACCTACGCTGTCATGGACAGCGCCAGCCGCGATATGTACAGACATCGGGTGGAGAAAGTTGCCCGCTCATTGGGTATTTCCGAACTGCAAGTGGCGAGGCAAGCTGTCATGTGCGCAAGCAGCATTCCTGCTGACAGCCGGGAATTCTGGAAACGCCATGTTGGCTATTATCTCGTCGATGAAGGTTATGAAATCTTGCTGAGCAGGCTGGGACGGCCCTTAACCTGGCAAAGGAGGCTGAGGAGAAGTATTGGCCGGTATCGCTTTGGGCTATACCTAGGGTCCATTGCGCTGCTAACCCTCTTGCTCACAAGATGGCTCTACCCCTACTTCGGTAATGCGGGTTTCTCAACTGTCATCGCCGGTTTGATAGTTACCATGATTCTTGCTAGCGATTTAGCCGTACGGGTGGTACACGGGATCATTACAACCTTGGTACCTCCTCGGATGCTGCCTAAGTGTGAACTGCGTCACGGCATTCCTGACGACCATGCTGCTATAGTGGTGATCCCCGCCCTTCTGCCTGATAAGCAGAGAGCGCATCAGTTGATCGATCGCCTAGAAGTCTATTATTTAGCCAATCAAGACAGCAACCTGTTTTTTGCCCTCTTGGGGGATTTAGCAGATGCCCCTCAGGAAAAGCTTCCTGAGGATGATGAGATCCTCAAGGCTGCTCAAGAGCGAATTAGGGAGCTTAATGAAAAATACGCTGAAGACAGGCCCATCTTTCACTTCTTCTATCGCTCCCGGTTGTGGAACGAGTCGGAAGGGTGCTACATGGCTTGGGAACGCAAGCGGGGCAAGCTAGAGGAGTTCAACCGCGTGCTTAGAGGTGCCCGAGATACGACCTATTGTGTCGACGAACTCCCCGATTATCTGCGGAATGTACAGTATGTAATCACCCTAGATGCCGATACCGGTCTGCCCAGGGATGCAGCCCGGCGGCTGATCGGTACCCAGATGCATCCCCTGAACCGCCCAGTGCTAGATCAAACCCAGCGCCGGGTTGTGCGGGGATACGGATTGCTGCAGCCCCGGATCAACATCGTGGCAACCTCCACTGCCCGCAGTTTATTTACCAGAGTGTTTGCCGGCGACGGCGGGGTTGACCCTTATACAACCGCGGTATCTGATGTCTATCAGGATCTCTTTGGTGAAGGGATCTACACAGGGAAAGGGATCTACCATGTCGACACCTTTAACGCGGTCTTGGGTGAGCGGCTCCCTGATAACGCCGTGCTGAGCCATGATCTCTTAGAAGGCTCATATCTCAGGGCGGGACTAACCACGGATATCGAGTTGATTGACGGCTACCCCAGCCGGTATGATGCTTACGCCCTTCGCCTTCACCGCTGGGTGAGGGGCGATTGGCAACTGCTTCCCTGGCTTTTCCGGACAGTTCCCACTGGGACTAAAGGAACAGCTGCAGAGCTCAATCCCCTGTCGGCACTTTCTCGCTGGAAGATTTTCGACAACCTGCGGAGAAGTCTGATCGCTCCTTCTTTGCTGGCCATGATTGCCGGTGGGTTGACAGTCTTTCCCGGTACTCCTTTGGTATATCTGGGATTTGCCGGCTTAGTAGTTCTTTTTCCCTGGCTGATGATGATTGTCACCGATTTGTTGGGTGTTCCCCGGGGCAACCGCTTCCTCGGTCACGTGTGGACCATGGTGTCAGATTCAAGAAAACAGGCTTGGCAGGCGTTTCTAAACCTGACTTTCTTGCCGTATCAGGCCTATCTGATGCTGGATGCTGTGGTGCGGACCATCATCAGAGTGCGTTTTACCCGCCGGCATCTTCTGGAGTGGGTAACTGCTGCCGACTTGGAAGAGCGGCTGTCGGGGGGATGGCAGGGATATTGGCTGCGGATGTGGCCTGGCCAGCTGTTGGCTGTCTTGTTCTTGGCGTCAGTTGTATTCATTCGGCCGGAGAACCTTGTACTGGCAGCACCCCTGGTTATACTGTGGTTGGCATCTCCTTGGATAGCTGATGCTGTCAGCCGCCCCATTACAGATCCTGCTGCTTCGGTTACGGCTGAGGATCGGACACAACTGCGGCTTTATGCCCGTCAGATCTGGAGGTATTTCGAGGATTTCGTGGGTGAGGGCGATAACTGGCTGCCGCCGGATCATTATCAGGAAGCGCCCAAGGCCTCCATCGCCCATCGGACGTCACCAACCAATATCGGCCTTTACCTATTGTCAATTTTGGCGGCCCGGGATTTAGGCTATATTGGCATCCGAGAAATGCTAGAGCGGGTAGCCCGGAGCATCGGCACCATAGAGAGGCTGGAAAAATGGCACGGTCACCTTTACAACTGGTACGATACCCGCAGCCTCCGGCCGCTGCGGCCCTTCTACATCTCGGCGGTGGACAGCGGAAATCTAGTGGGTTATTTGATTACCCTCAGGCAGGGACTGCTGGAGACCTTAACTGAACCATTGCTGGATCTCGGCCGTTGGCGGTCAGGTCTAAAGGATACCTTCACGTTGATGAGTCTAGAGGTGAGGGGAGAAACTGGCCCTTCGGCGGAGGCCATGGCCCAATTCTCTAAAGAATCAGAGACAGCTCCTAAAGCCGAGGCTAGACACGTTCCCAGCGCTGTCCGAGCTTACACAGCTCTAAAGAATCTTGAAAACAGACTTAGCCATTTAGTTAAGTCGGAACGGGCCGACAACCATGCAGACCGTTTCCGGCATTCCTGGACCATGCGGTTGGCAGACATGCTTGGAGCGTACCGTCAGGAGATCGAAGTGATGTTCCCTTGGGTGCTGCTGCTGACCGAGGAACCACCGGTCATGACGCAAGAGACCATTGGTTCCCACGGATATGAGCGCTGGTGCAGTTTCCTGCGGGTGCTGGATACCAAAACGTCGCTGCTGGAGCTTCCCAGTTTGTATAGAAGAGCCTTGGAGGAGCTAAGGCAGTTTGCCGCGTTGATCCCAAAGGATCAGAACCAAGAGAAAGCCGAGCTTACAGAGTGGTTGGAGAAAGTTCGCGGTGCGTTAGTTCAGTCCATGGAAAATGCCGCCCATTGGACCAAGGAGTGCTATCGATTGGCGGAGACTATCCAAGAGCTGGTAGAGGCCACTGATTGTAGGCAGCTTTACGATGAAAAACGTCAGCTGTTTTCCATAGGCTACAGCCTGGAGGAGGAGCGGCTGACAAGATCTTATTATGATCTCTTGGCATCTGAAGCCCGTCAAGCTAGTTTTGTAGCCATTGCCAAAGGGGATGTGCCCCAAAAGCATTGGTTCCAGCTAGGAAGGGCTATGGTTCGGGCCGGTGAAAGCCGCACCCTTGTATCCTGGAGCGGGACCATGTTTGAATATCTCATGCCTCTTTTGATCATGCACTGCTATCCTAACACGTTGTTGGCTGAGGCCTGCGGGGCCGCTGTCAGAGAGCAGATAGCCTATGCCCGCAGGCACAGAGCACCCTGGGGCATATCAGAATGCGGGTTCAGCGCCCTAAATGTACAGCTCCACTATCAGTATCAAGCCTTTGGTGTACCTAGCCTTGGACTCAAACGAGGGCTTGCCCGAGACCTGGTGGTTGCTCCCTATGCCACCTTCTTGGCCCTGATGGTTTATCCGGCAGAGGCTTGCGAAAACCTGAAAAAACTGGCTGAACGGGGGCTCAACGGGAAGTACGGGATGTATGAGGCCATTGATTTCACCCCTGATCGGGTTTCTCGGGGTGAAACCGGCAGTATTGTGCGGATGTACATGGCCCACCATTTAGGCATGAGCCTTCTAGCTCTTATCAACTGCTTGCAGGCTGATATCATGAGGCGGCGCTTTCACAGCGATCCGTATGTACAGGCTACAGATCTGCTGCTGCAGGAGCGGCTGCCCCGACACCTGTCTGTCATGGAACGAAAGGAGGATACCGTGGTGCCTACCACGCCCAGGGACGCCGGCCCCTTGGTTACCCGGCGGTTTAGCTTAGCCGACTTGAACGAAATCGATGTCTTCCTGGCATCCAACGGCGCTTATTCCGTGATGCTCACCACAGCCGGTTCGGGATACAGCCGGTGGGAAGGTATTTCCCTGAACCGCTGGCGCCGGGACGGCGTCAAGGACCAATGGGGGATGTTCTTCTACATCAAGGATCTTAAAGAGGACCATCTCTGGTCTGCTACCTATCAGCCGACTCTAGCAAAACCAGATGCCTATGAAGTGGAATTTGCCGATGATCGGGCGGAATACGTCCGCTGGGATCACGGTATCAAAACCAGGCTCGAGATGACTGTCTCCTCAGAGCACAATGCTGAAGTCCGGAGGATATCCTTGACAAACCAGAGTCAGGAGTCTCGCCTCATTGAGGTGACAAGCTTCTTTGAAGTAGTGCTAGATACTGAGGCCGCTGATCTCGCCCATCCGGCCTTCAGCAATCTTTTTGTGCAAACGGAGTTTCTCTCCGATTACGATGCTTTGCTGGCTTACCGCAGACCTCGGCACGAGAACCAACAGCCTCTGTACTTGGTTCACACCGTGGCTGTGGAGGGCAATACTGTTGGAGAGCTGGAATATGAAACCGACCGGTCAAGGTTTATCGGCAGGGGTGGTGATTTATCCAGGCCTGAGGGTGTGGATGGACGGCTATCGGGCCGGGTAGGGGCAGTCTTGGATCCATGCATGTGCCTACGGCGTCGCATCCGCATTCCCCCGGGCAAGACTGTGCGCCTCGTTTATTCAACAGCCGTTGCCAAGACCCGGGAGGAGGCTGTTAACCTGGCTAAAGCTTACCATGAAACGGATGCATCTTACCGGGCTTTTGCCTTAGCATGGGCTCGGAGCCAGGTAGAGCTTAGGTATCTGAATCTGTCCCTAAGCGAAGCCCACCTCTTCCAAACCATGGCGGCACCGCTGATCTACGGGGATGAAAGGGAACTAAAACACCGCAAGGAGCAGATCGCCGGCAACAAATTGGGGCAGGAGGGCCTCTGGGCTCAAGGCATATCTGGTGAAATCCCCATCATGGCAGTCAAGATCCGGTCTCAAAAAGACGAAGAGACTGTAAGGCAGGCCTTGGTAGCCCATGAGTACTGGCGGATGAAGGGGTTTCCAGTGGATCTGGTGATCATCAATGAAGAAGCCGGCGGCTATGAGCAGTACGTACAGGATCTTGTTCGACAGTTGATTACCAGCTGTCATGGACAAGCAAAGGAAAATCGCCCAGGTGGTATATTTATCAAACAAGCAAGTCTCATGGCGCCAGCAGAGATCAGATTGCTGGAAGCGGCAGCCCGGCTGGTGATTGGAGCTGGTGCCGGTTCCTTAGCGGAAAAGGCGAGACAGCGTCCCAGTCGGCTGGTTAGTGTATCCCGCCGTGGTTTGTTGGCCCGACGGCGACAGCCAGAGCTAATCTCCAATGCTCAGGAGGAAGGCAGCAAGCTCTTTCCTGCAGCAAAAGAGTCCGAGAAGTTGGAGCCAGCTCTAGATGATTACGATAAACCCCAAGGGCAAGCTGCCGATGACAGACTCTCTGCCCCCATATCCATGGAAGATGAACTAAAGGAATACCAGGAGCAGCTGGTGTTCTTCAACGGGTTTGGCGGCTTTACCGCCGATGGACGGGAATATGTCATTCTCTTGAGGGAGGGTGTGACGACACCGGCACCGTGGATCAATGTTGTCAGTAATCCCAATGCTGGGTTCATAATCTCCGAATCGGGATCAGGCTACACTTGGGCGGAGAACAGCAGAGAGAATAAATTGACCCCATGGTCCAATGATCCGGTACTGGACCCACCTGGTGAGGCCTTGTATTTACAGGATCTAGACACCGGTGAATTATGGTCTCCCACCGCTTCGCCCATTAGAGAGCGGGAGCCGTATATTGTCGCCCATGGGCAGGGCTATTCTCGATTCTTCCACGACAGCCACGGGATTCAGCAGACTCTCTGGGCCTTTGTTCCCCTGCAGGATCCTGTAAAGATTTACAGGTTGAGATTAAGGAACAGCAGTACTGCTGTTCGGAAGTTGGTTGTGGCTTTCTACTGCGAGGTGACTTTGGGGGTGCACCGGCAGCTTACCGAACAGCAGATCATCACTGACTTTGACGAAGCCAGTCGGGCGGTGCTTGCTCGTAACTCTTTCCGAGACAATATCTACGGTCACCGCGTTGCCTTTGCTGCTACATCCCTGGAGGATTTCAGCTACACAGGCAATCGGCTGGAGTGCATCGGCCGCCACGGGACTATGAGAACCCCCGCGGGCATGGCGGTTCCTGGTTCTGGTTTATCAGGCGAAGTGGGAGCTGGCCTAGATCCCTGCATTGCTATTAAAGGCTGCTTGGAACTTCAGCCAGGGGAGGAAAAGGATGTCATCTTCCTTTTGGGAGAAGCAAATAGCCTCAATGAGGTTAGAAAACTGGTGGATCGCCACTGCGGGCCTGCCCAAGCGGAGCATACCTTGAGTGAGGTTCGGGCATGGTGGGATGAGACACTAAATGTCGTCCAGGTAAATACTCCCAATCGAGGGTTGAACTTCATGATAAACCGATGGCTGATTTATCAAGACTTAGCCTGCCGCATGTGGGGACGCTCCGCCTTCTATCAGGCGGGTGGAGCCTACGGCTTTCGGGATCAGCTGCAGGACTGTATGGCACTTCTCCTTGCCCGACCGGAGATTGCCCGGGAACACATCTTGCGGGCTGCGGCGCAACAGTACGTAGAGGGAGATGTTCAGCACTGGTGGCATCCCGGTTCCAATAAAGGAATCCGCACCAGGTTTGCCGATGATTTGCTCTGGCTCCCCTTGGTTGCTGCCAAGTATGTTGAGGTGACCGGAGATACCTCCATCTGGCGCGAGGAAGTAGGGTTTTTGGAAGAAGAACCCCTACGACAGGAGGAACAGGAGCGGTTTGGCGTTCCCCGTCGCTCGTCGGAAAAAGCCAGCCTTTTGGAACACTGCTGGCGGGCCATTGACCGCAGGCTCCGGTTTGGGGAACATGGTCTGCCCCTGATGGGCTCCGGCGACTGGAACGATGGTATGAACAAAGTGGGCTGGCAGGGCAGCGGGGAAAGTGTGTGGATGGGTTGGTTCCTCTACACCATCTTGACCCAATTTGTCTCTATCGCAGAGGCCCATAACGACAGCGAAAGAGCCCGTCGGTACAGGCGAGAAGCCAAGCGCTTAGCCCGTGCCATTGATGACACCGCCTGGGATGGTGAGTGGTATCGCCGTGCTTACTTTGATGACGGTACACCGCTGGGATCTGCCAGCAACGAAGAATGCCGCATCGATTCTATTAGCCAATCATGGGCGGTAATCTCGGGGGCAGCGGATCCCAAGCGGGCCCAGGAAGCAATGCGGGCAGTAGGGGACTATCTAGTGCGCAAAGAAGATAAGCTCATCTTGCTGCTGACTCCCGCCTTTGACAAAATGAATCCCGATCCCGGCTATATCCGCTCCTATGTACCGGGGGTACGGGAAAACGGCGGCCAGTACACCCATGCAGCCATGTGGGTAATTATGGCCACGGCTATACTGGGTCAAGGCGACAGGGCTGTAGAGCTGTTTGATTTAGTCAATCCCATCCACCATGCCCTGGACTACAACAGTGCCCTTCAATATCGGGTGGAACCGTACGTAGTCCCCGCCGACGTGGCCGCAGTTTCACCTAATACAGGGCGAGGCGGTTGGACCTGGTACACCGGTGCGGCTAGCTGGATGTACCAAGTGGCAGTGGAATGGATATTAGGGCTCAAGGTAAGAGGTAAGCACTTTACAGTGGCCCCCTGCGTACCCAGCAGCTGGGACCAGTTTACAATTACGTATCGATTTAGGTCCACCATTTATGAGATTACCGTGATGAATCCCGATGGAGTCGAAACCGGCGTGGCTGAAGTTCGCCTGGACGGCACTTCTCTTGCAGAGAAGCTGGTTCCCCTCAGGGATGATGGCGGTGAGCATCGGGTAACGGTAATCATGGGTGGTAAGGAAACGACTGACAAGGTGGAGGAAATCACCGATATCGATGACTTCGTGTCTGTAACCTGAATTGATTGGAGCAGGAAATCCGCCGGCCAGCAGGAAGATTGCAACTAGAGGATTCCAGCTGTTAGCAATGTGGGATGGGGGAGTGGCTCAATGGAATACCTGCTGGGATTGGACTTAGGGACTACTCACCTAAAGGCGGGGCTGTTTACACTTCAGGGAGAAGCCGCTGCTGTCAAGCTGGCCCGCACGCCTGCCCGAGATCTTGGGGAAGGTCGGGCTGTTTACGATCCAGAAGAACTGTGGGGCAGGGTTTCCGGCCTGCTCCGGGAAATCACCGCCATGCTGCAGCCGCAGGATGAAATTCTATCTATTGGTATTGCCAGCATGGGCGAAGCGGGCCTTCTGTTGGATGACGGAGGCCAACCTCTAACTCCAATCATTGCCTGGTATGATTCCCGAGGGAAAGAGGTAGCCGACGGATGGATGGAGTCCTTTGGCGGCTGCCGCATCCGGAGAATCACCGGCCTTTCACCAGACTACATATATTCTCTCATGAAACTCCTGTGGCTCAAGATCCACGAGCCGCAGGTTTTGTGTAAGGCGAAGAAATGGCTCTGCATGATGGATTACATTATCTACCGATTGACAGGAGAGTTCGCCACAGATTACTCCATTGCTACACGGACAATGCTGTTTGATATTAACCGCAAAGCCTGGTCAGAGGAAATTGCCCAAGCTGCAGGTTTAGACCTTGAACTGATGCCTGAGGCATATCCCGGCGGCACAGTAGTGGGCCAAGTGACGGACCCGGCTTCCCAGAGCACTGGTGTGAAGCAAGGTGTGCCTGTGTGCACCGGGGGCCACGATCATCTCTGTGGGGCCCTCGCCGTAGGAGTTTTTCAACCGGGGAAAGTACTGGATTCCATGGGGACTGCTGAGAGCTTAGTTGCCGCCTATCCCAAGGTTCCCCGGTTGACTTTCGATGTCGTCAAGGGATTTAACGTAGGGTGTCACGTGGTGGATAGTGCCTACTACCTATTGGGAGGCATACATGCCTCAGGACTCTGTGTGGAGTGGTTCAGAAGAGAGTTTAGCAGTCCGGAACAGTCCCTGGCGGAGGCAAGAGGGGTCAGTATTTACGATATCTTGGTGGAAGAAGCCTATAAATCTCCAGTGGGGGCCCAAGGCCTAATGTTTGTTCCCCACCTCAGGGGGCCGGGACCTGCGGATACCAATCCCCATAGCCAAGCTGCTTTCCTCGGAATTAGAGAATATCACACAAGGAAGGACCACGTCCGCGCGATTCTTGAAGGCTTGGCTTGCGAGTTTGCCTATACCCTACAGAGCGCTGAGGAAATCCTAGATCTAGAAATCTCAAAGATCCAGGCCATCGGCGGCGGGACCAAGAACCGGTTGTGGATGGAAATCAAAGCGGCAGTTCTCAATCTGCCCATTGAAGTCCCGGCTGTGCAGGAATCTACCCTTCTCGGTGCTGCGCTGTTAGGGGGGCTTGGGGCTGGAGTATACCGTGATGAGCACGAGGCCCTGTCTGAGACCTACCGGGTCTTATATACCTACGAACCGGATCCGGAACTGGTCCGGCAGTATGCAGAACTCTACGAAGCCTACTGCCGGATTCTACCCTTAGCCGGAGAGATCAGCAGCGTAATCGCCAGCCGTCAATGAACTCCAAAATAGGCTCCGGAGCAGGTCAAGAGAATGGCCCAGAGAATAAGGAAGGGGGATAGTGCTGAGTCAAGCAAGCACTAACCCCCTCTGCTGCCCTCCTCTATCGTTGGTATCCTATGCACTCTTACTGTAGAACATCAGGATATGGGAACTGTCCGAGGTAGTTGCTGAACTGCTGCTGGGCCTGCTGCAGCTTTTGTTGTTCCACTCCCTCGAAT
>JAAZHE010000094.1 GCA_012510855.1 Bacillota bacterium
ATGGAACTGCTCCGACCCTTGAGGGCAAGAACGAGGCCAATCCCTTGGCCATGATCCTGGCAGGTGCAGCCCTGCTCAAGGCCTTTCCCGAACCCGAGGCCCAGGAGGTGGGGCAGGCAGTGGAAAACGCTGCCATGGACTGTCTTGAGGCCAGCATCCGGACCCGGGAGTTAGGCAGCAGTGTCGGTACCACGGAATTTACCTCTGCGGTAATTGGCTGTTTGGGTCAAGTCTGAAACTGCTTTTTTGTTTGATTGACATCGTTTAGGCGTATAATTGAAGCAAGACCAAGAGAAGGGAAGTGGAGCAAGTGGGAGGCGGCCTGAAGCGTATCTACCCATCGTCGGTGATCTTCCTTTTAGGGCTGTTGGTCAGCCTCTGTTTTAGCCTATGGGCGGAAAGCTCCGGTATATGCTGGGCTGCAGCTCAGCCCTCTCATGGAGGCCATCTGGTAGTGGCTGTGCCTGTTGACCCCGATACCTTTGACCCCCACAAGGCTGTGGCGGCTGCCACTGAAGAGATCGAGTTTAACATATACCAAGGATTGGTCAGTTTTGACCAGGAGGGCAGGATTATTCCCTGTTTGGCGGAAAGCTGGGAGGTCTCTGAGGATGGCACCATCTACACTTTCCACATCAGAGATGGAGTGCGGTTCCACAATGGGCGGAAGCTCACCACTGCCGACGTTGTTTTTAGCCTCGAAAGGGTCAAGGATGATGCTACCGGCTTCCCTTTAAGCTGGCCTAAGCGGATGGTGGAGATAGCCGCCGTTGATGAGAACACCGTACGGATAAAGCTCGATGAACCCTATGCTCCTTTCTTGAGTGAATTAGTGGATGCGGCAATTGTGCCCCCTGAGGCCGCTGCCAGTTTGGCCACCCAGCCGGTGGGTACTGGACCCTTCCGCATGGTGGAGTGGGTGAACGGCCAACACGTCGAGCTGGAGCGCTTCGAGGATTATTGGGAAGAAGGAGTGCCGTATCTCGACCGAGTCACCTTTCGAATCATTCCCGATCCGGCAACGGCTATCCTGAACCTCAAAGCTGGTACTGTCCATGTGATTCCAAGGCTTTCTGCCGATGTTGCCTTGGATGTTGAGGCGACCTCCGGCTTGAAGCTCCTGGAGAGTCCCATGAACGTGGTGCAGCTCATGGCTTTGAATTTGGATCGAAAGCCCCTTGCGGATAAAAAGGTACGGCAGGCAATTAACCACGCCGTAGATAAGGACCTCCTGATCGAAGGGGCTGCCTGGGGCTATGGGACGAAGCTGGGAAGCAATATGAGTCCGGTAATGGAAAGCTTCTATCTCGATTTGACCGATTTCTACCAATACGATCCCAAGCGGGCCAAGGAGCTGCTGGAGCAGGCGGGATATCCCAACGGCTTTGATATCACTTTGTCACTGCCTTCTTCATATGATCTCCATGTTAAGACCGGTGAAATGGTGGCTGCCATGTTGGCCGAGGTGGGGATCAGGGCAAAAATTGAACTGGTAGAATGGGGTACATGGCTGGAGCGTATCTATACAGGACGGGATTACGATATGACCATAGTGGGACTAACCGGTAAACTGGATCCCCACACAATGCTCAGCCGCTATGAATCTAGTTATGCCAGGAACTTCAGTAACTTCCGCAACGAGGAATATGATAAGCTAATCGAAGAGGGGCTTCGTACCAGCGACTTCTCCCGGCGGCAGGAGATCTACCGCCGCTGCCAGGAGATCCTCGCGGAAGAAGCTGCGGCTGTGTTTATCATGGATCCCAGTGATCTTGTGGCCATGCGGGAGGATGTGGCCGGCTGGCGATTCTATCCCAAATACGTTGATGATCTGCGGTATGTTTATTTTGAAAAACAGTAGAGAATCTGGTGATTCCCTTGCAGTATTTGTGGCGGCGCATCGGCGCGCTGGTGGTCACCTTACTAATTGCTTGTACCATAACCTTTGTGGTGTTTAATATAATCCCAGGGGACCCGGCAATGCTGATGCTGGGCACAGAGGCAGATCCAGAGGTGTTGGTCAACTTACGGCGGCAGCTAGATCTGGATCTGCCTTTACATGTTCAATACTTGAGGTGGCTTGGGAAAGCAGTGACCGGCGACCTGGGTATATCTATCCGTTTGGGCAGGTCTGTCGCCGCCTTGATTTTGGAGCGCCTGCCGGTTACCGCCAGCCTGGCGGTGCTGGCTATGGTGCTGACTGTCATCATCGGGGTTCCGGCAGGTGCCTACGGGGCGACCCGTCGGGGGCGGGTGGCAGACTACCTGGTCAGCATCTTGACCCAGGTGGGCCTGGCCATTCCCCATTTTTGGCTGGGGATCCTGCTAATCCTGCTGTTTTCCATGCGGTGGCAGCTTTTACCCCCGGGGGGATTTGTCCCCTGGAGCAAAGACCCGTGGCAGGCCTTTCTGTCTTTGATTCTGCCGGCTCTTGCCTTGGCCAGCCATCGCATCGCGCAGGTTGCCCGAATTACCAGGACGACTATGTTGGATGTCTTGAATAAGGATTATATCCGCACAGGGAAGAGCAAGGGCCTTTCCCAAAGGGTGCTCATCTACAAGCACGCACTCAAGAACGGCTTGATTCCAGTGGTCACAGTGGCCGGCATGCAGTTTGCAGGACTCCTTGCTGGCAGCATTGTTGCCGAAGAGGTCTTTGCGCTGCCGGGACTGGGGAGACTATTGCTTCAGGCCATCGGTTATCGGGACCTGCCCTTGGTTCAGGGTATTTCACTTTTTATTGCTGCAGTTGTGGTTATCATTAATTTCGTTACAGACATCCTATACTTGCTCCTTGATCCCAGGGTGCGCTACGATTGATTTAACATCCCCTGTTCCAAGGCGCGAGGGACTTACAGGAAGGAGAGAATGGGGCTTTGGCTGTAGTATGGCGGGCAAAACAGCTGACCATGAGAGGCTGGTCTTCCGAGACCGAGGGCCTGCGGAAGTCTCTTGGGTCTCGAAAGCTGCCAAGACGCCGGCTCAACATTTATCTTGGAGGATGCTTGCTCCTTGTCATCTGCCTGGCGGCCGCGGCCAGCTGGTGGGGCCTTACCCTGGATCCCAACGTGATGAACATCCGAGAGCGGCTCTTACCCCCCAGCCGCAGTCATTGGCTGGGGACAGATCACTTCGGCCGGGATGTTTTCGCCCGCATCGCCTACGGCAGCCGGATAGCTCTGCTGGTGGGAGCAGGCTCGACCCTGCTGGCGGCATCTATAGGCGTAAGTCTAGGGGCCTGGGCTGGTTACAATGGCGGCTGGTGGGATGAGGTAATTATGCGGCTCGTTGACGGACTCATGGCCTTTCCCGGCATTCTCCTTGCCATCATGCTGGTCACCGTCATGGGCCCTGGGCTGGCCAATACCATCTTCGCCATCGGCATCGCCAATGTGCCTATCTTTGCCCGGATTACCCGGGGGGTTTTTCTGACCGGCCGCAATGCTCTCTATGTAGAAGCCGCCCGTGCCCTCGGAGCCCGCACTTGGGATATTATTCGCTATCATATTCTGCCCAACGGTATTGGGCCTATTCTTGTCCAGGCTACGGTGACCTTTTCCACTGCCATCTTGACCGAGGCCTCTTTAAGCTATTTAGGTCTGGGCATTCAGCCCCCTGATGCCAGCTGGGGAAGGATGCTCAAGGAAGCCCAGCCCCAGATGGGCAGGGCCCTATGGTCTGTCTTGGCACCGGGGGCTGCGATTTTCCTTGCAGTGATGGCCCTTAACCTCATGGGAGATGGAATAAGGGACCGGCTTGATCCTGAAACCCACTAGGACAGCCGATCCCCGAGAAGACTTCCGAGAAGATTACTTGAGTTACGAGGTCGGCAGCTAAGGGGCTGCCTTATCGTTTTCCAAAAGCTGTATGTTATTCGTTCTTGATCAGGAGCTTGACGCAGCTTCCCTTCTCCTTTGCGATGATCTCAAAGGCTTTGGGTGTGTCAGCAAAAGCGACCCGGTGGGTGACCAAGGGCAGTCCTTTGACCCTGCCGCTGGATAGAAGCTCAATGGCTTCAGTGAAGTCTTCCTTAATGTACATAAGGGTGCCCAAAAGCTTTAATTCCCGGTCTTGGACCAGGCCCATATCTACCATAACCGGCTTGGGGAAGACGCCGGCCACTACAATGGTTGTTCCCTTACGGTTGGACAATATAGCCTCTTGAATGGTGGCCTCAACTCCTACGCATTCAAAGGAAAGGTCTATCCCTTCCGGTCCGAATTTGTCCAGCAGCCACCGGGAGGGCTGAACGGTTCCAGGATCAATGACATAATCTGCTCCCAGCTTCTGGGCCAAGCTGCGGCGGAAGCTGTTAGGCTCACTGAGAATTACTTCCTTGGCACCATAGGCCTTAACCACCTGCATGACCAAGAGGCCGATGGGACCGCCGCCGTAGACAACAACTCTCTGGTTGACAATATCCCCTGCAATCCGTACCGCATGGACGGCTACCGCCAGAGGCTCAATCAGGGCTGCTTCCTCCCAGGACATCTCATCAGGCAAAGCAAAGAGCTTATCAGCTGGAACCGGGACAAACTCGGCAAAGGCTCCATCGCTCTGGCAGCCGATTACCTTGAGCTCCTGGCAGATGTTAAAGCGACCGCTGCGGCAGTTGTAGCACTTGCCGCAGACCAAGGAGGGCAAAGCAGTGACCCGCCTTCCCAGCCAGCCCTCATCGACACCTTCTCCCACTTTGGTGACGATGCCCACGAATTCATGGCCGGGGACAATAGGGCAGGAGATGTACGGATGCTCGCCGTAGTATGCGTGGATATCTGAACCGCAAACACCTACGCACTTGACGGCAACCAAGGCTTGACCGGCCTTATGCTCTGGACCCGGCACTTCTTCTTCAACCAACCATTGGGGTTCTATTAAGATGAAAC
>JAAZHE010000095.1 GCA_012510855.1 Bacillota bacterium
AGTTATCGAAGAAAAGCGGTGCCGCCAGGGCTATGAGGTTCTCCTCTGGCGGATCATAAAGATGGGTGATGAACTGATTGAGAAAGAGCTGGTGGAAAGAAGCATTTATTGGCCCCAAGACAGGATTATCAGGCAGGGCCCGCCGGTGGAAGGAGAGGATGCATAGCATTCTTCTGGATAAAAGAAGAGAGCAGACTGCCGGCCCGTGATGGGCCGGTTTCAGCTTCCTAAAGGGGTTTAGAACAGCGGTTGTCCGCTAACCTTACCCATCGGCAGGCTAGGCGGCCCGGCGCTTTCGTATAACAAGAATTGTGCGGCCGTACCGTTTGAGCCAGGGATTTAGCAGCATTTGCAATAACCAGCACACGGTAGTTCCCTCTTTCCTCGAAGCATAGTGCTAACTCTGTATTAGGATATGGGAATTGGAGTTCCAAGGTGCGCCGGGCAAATATCCATACCGAAGAAAGGCGCGGCAGGGAAAAATCCTTCGTCTAACTAATACACAAGTATGATAGCGGCTGGTCTTAATATAGGTCTCTCTGAAGCTGAAGGCCGTAAAGAGTCAGAATGGGGGTTTAGTAATGGCTGGTAGAGTTACCCCTTTGGATGATCATCACAAGCGCTTAGGGGCCCGGTTTACTGAGTTTGGCGGCTGGGAAATGCCCGTTCAGTACTCCGGCATTATTGACGAGCCTTTATCTGTCAGGCAGGGTTGTGGATTGTTTGACCTTTCCCATATGGGTGAAGTGGATATCAGAGGGCTCCTGGCATTGGAGTTCGCCCAGTGGGTACTGACCAATGACGTCCTAAAGGCGGCCCCCGGGCGGGTTCAATACAGCCTGTTGTGCAGTGAGACAGGCGGAATCATCGACGATTTGCTGGTATATCGACATCCCGATTATGTGACTTTAATCGTAAATGCCTCCAATACAGCAGAAGACCTGGAGTGGCTGCTGCAGCAAGCCAATAAGCCTCCATACCGGGGCAAAGTGGCCATCGTCAATGTAGGAGAAGAGAGGGCCATTTTAGCAGTCCAGTGGCCCAAGGCGCCAGAGGTTATGGAGGCAGCGGGTCTAGGGGAAGTACTGGACCTGCCGTATATGGCCTTTTGCTTGCTGGGGGACAATGGAGAGCTGATGGTGTCCCGAACTGGATATACGGGGGAAATTGGTTACGAGCTTTACATGCCCGCTGGAGATGCTGCTCACTGGTGGGAAAGGTTTATGATGCTGGCTGAGCCCATGGGATTGAAGCCGGTTGGTCTGGGAGCTAGAGACACCCTGCGTCTTGAGATGGGGTATACTCTATACGGCAGTGATATTGATGAATCTACCACACCTTGGGAGGCTGGACTGGGGTGGGCTGTGAAGCTTAGCAAAGAGTTTATCGGCCGGGATGCACTGGCCGCCAGCAAGGGTAGGCACTCCCGACTGTTGGTAGGTTTTGTGCTGCACGACCGGGGTATTGCTAGGGGCGGATACACTGTCCAGGCAGAGGGTCAGCCTATAGGCAAAGTCACCAGCGGCTGTATTTCACCGACTCTTAACCGTGCCGCGGGATTGGCCTACGTGGATATCTCCCGGTCAAAGCCGGGTACGCCGGTACAGATTGTAATACGGGGTAAAGAGGCGGCGGCAGAAATTGCACCCCTGCCCTTCGTGCCCTCTCGGGTTAAGGACCCAGTCAAGCGCTGTACCGAGAAATAAGATTAAGGAGGTTCTAAAAATGAAGGTGCCTGCTGATTTGAAGTACACTAAGAGCCATGAGTGGACCAAGGTAACCGATGACGGAATTATTGTCGGAATCACCGACTATGCCCAGTCAGAGATGGGCGACATCGTGTTTGCTGATCTGCCTCAGGTAGGAGCAGAGTACAAGAAAGGTGAAAGCATGGCGGTGATCGAGTCTGTCAAAGCTGTATCGGATATTTACGCCCCGGTGGGAGGCACGATCATCGAGGAGAACGAGGCTTTAGTGGACAGTCCGGAACTTATCAATGAGGACTG
>JAAZHE010000096.1 GCA_012510855.1 Bacillota bacterium
GGTGGTGTCTTCCAAGTTTCCACCACGTTGTCTAATACAGTTCTATTTGCTGGCCTGGATGTGATTACAAGATCATCCCATTCCTTGCCAATTACGTATGTACCCCTGGGCAGAGATGCCGCTGTAGCTTACGACTATATGGACTTTACCTTCCGCAACACCTCTCCCTATGGAGTCCTACTCAGCACGAGAGTTGATAGCGAGCGGCTAACCATCAGGATCTTCTCCGATGCTCCCCTGGAGCGCTCCATCGAACTAGAGAGTCAGGTCCTCAAGGTTCTGCATCCGCAGGTGGTTACCAAGATCGACCCGACATTAAGTCCTGGGGTCACCATTGAAGAGAGGCGGGGCCGCCAAGGATATGAAGTGGTCCTCTGGCGGATCATAAAAATGGGCGAGCAAGTGATCGAAAAAGAACTTGTGAATCGGACTATTTACTGGCCCCAAGACAGAGTTATCCGGCAAGGTCCTTCGATTGGTGGGGCGGATGCCTAGCATTTTTTCCAGCAGATATTCCCTTACTGTCTCTTCCTTGGCCTTGGCAGTGAGCGCGAAACATCCCGGCCCTTGACGGGCCGGTTTCAACGTTTCTAACAGTTCTCGGAGAGCTGGCCCGGCCGGGTCTGCCTACTGTAGACTAGTTAACTCGGCGCTTTCGAATAATAACAATTGTACGGCGGCTCCTTTTGAGCCAGGGGTTGAGCAGCATCTGCAGTATCCAGCACACAGCGATTCCCTCTTTTCTCATAGCTTAGTGGTCATCCCTGTATTAGAATATGGGAATCGGAGGCTGGAAGTGCGGCCGGGCAAATCTCTCTCCCCTAGCTGGAGATGGCAGGGAAAAATCCCTTGTCTACCTAAATACACAATGATTGTAGTGACTGGCTTCAGTCAAGAACTCAGTATAAGTTTAAGGCCGGGAAGATGCAGAAATGGGGGTTTGTTATGGCCGGTAGAGTTACCCCTTTGGTTGATCACCATAGGGCATTAGGGGCTCGATTCACCGAGTTTGGCGGCTGGGAGATGCCGGTGCAGTATACCGGAATTATTGACGAACATTTGGTTGTAAGGCAAGCCTGCGGATTGTTTGATCTTTCCCACATGGGGGAAGTAGAAATAAAAGGACCTTTGGCCTTAGAGTTTGCCCAATGGGTGTTGACCAATGATATCACCAAGGTGGCTCCGGGGCGGGTTCAGTATAGCCTGCTGTGCAACGAGGCAGGGGGAATCATTGACGATCTCTTGGTATACCGACATCTCGACTATGTGACTTTGGCAGTCAATGCCTCCAACACGACCAAGGATGTAGAATGGCTCCTGCAGCAGGCTAGTCAGCCTCCATATCAGGGTAAGGTGGAAATTGCAAATGTCGGGGAAACAAGGGCTATTTTAGCGGTGCAAGGGCCCATGGCACCCAAGGTCATGGAGGCGGTGGGCTTAGAAGTACTGGACCTACCCTATATGGCATTCTGCCTGCTGGGGGACAAAGGGGAACTCATGATATCCCGGACAGGGTATACAGGAGAACTGGGCTATGAGCTCTACATGCCCGCGGCTGATGCTCCCCTTTGGTGGACAAGGTTCATGTCTTTGGCTGAGCCCATGGGGCTGAAGCCGGTTGGTTTGGGGGCGAGGGATACGCTGCGGCTGGAGATGGGATACACTTTGTACGGTAACGACATCGATGAATCCACTACTCCTTGGGAGGCTGGCCTGGGCTGGGCGGTAAAGCTTGACAAAGACTTCATTGGCCGTGAGGCATTGGCAGCCTGTAAAGATAAGACATCCCGGCGGTTGGTAGGTTTTATGCTCCAGGATCGAGGGATTGCCCGCCGCGGATATACTATCCAGGCGAGCGGCCAGCCAGTAGGAGAAGTTGCCAGCGGCTGCATGTCGCCATCCCTGGGCCGGGCCATCGGTTTGGCTTATGTAGACATTCCTTGGGCAAAGGTGGGTACACCAATAGAGATTGTGATCCGGGGTAAAGCGGTGGCGGCAGAGATTGCTTCCTTGCCCTTTGTACCCTCCCGGGTTAAGGATACCGTTAGCAAGAGTACTGAGAACCAAGACTAAGGAGGAACTGAAAATGAAAGTGCCAACTGATCTCAAGTACACAGAAAGCCATGAGTGGACAAAGGTAACTGATGATGGGATCATTGTGGGAATAACCGAATATGCTCAGTCAGAAATGGGAGATATTGTTTTTGCCGATCTGCCCCCGGTGGGAGCGGAGTACAAAAAGGGCGAAAGCATGGCGGTAATCGAATCGGTGAAGGCTGTGTCCGACATTTACGCCCCAGTGGGAGGTACAGTTGTTGAAGTAAATGAAGCCTTGCTCGACAGTCCGGAATTAATCAATGATGACTGCTATGGTGAAGGTTGGCTGGTGAAACTGTCCCCTGAATCAGAGGTGGAGTTAAATGCGCTCCTGTCGGCAGAAGAATACCAGGAGCTGTTAGAAAAAGAGGGCTAATTCATCAAGAGCGGTTCAGGTGATAGAAGCTGGCTAGCGTGCTAGCAATTCGAGAGAAGGAGCGAAGAGCATGGGTTATCCCTACTTGCCCTTGACTCCAGAGGAGCGACAGGAAATGCTGTCGGCCATCGGTGTGGAGTCAGTCGAGGAGTTGTTTTCAGATATTCCCCGGGAAATAAGACTGCAGGAAGACCTGGATTTGCCTCAACCTCTAACTGAAAGTGAACTGATCCGGCATGTGCAGGAGTTGGGTGACCGGAACATTTCCCTAGATACACATGCTTCCTTCTTAGGAGCCGGAGTGTACCAGCATCTAGTTCCCAGGACAGTATACCATCTGGCCAACCGAGCCGAGTTCCTCACTGCCTATACGCCTTATCAAGCGGAGATCAGCCAGGGAGTACTGCAGGCCACCTTTGAATACCAGACATTGATTTGCAATCTGACGGGGATGGATGTGGCCAATGCCTCCATGTACGATGGAGCGACTGCCTTGGCAGAGGCAGCTTTGATGGCTATGAGCATTACCAACGGCAGCAGAATAGTTGCCTTGGAGAGCATCCATCCCGATTACCGGGCCGTGGTGGAAACCTATTTAAGAGCTGTGGGGGCGGAACTGGTAGTGATCCCGACAGACCGGGGAACAGTTGATCCGGAAACACTGAGTCCCTATATAGGGAAGGATACAGCAGCTGTGCTGGTTCAGCAGCCCAACTTCTTCGGCTTGTTGGAGCCCGTTGACGAGATCGGTGCACTTCTGGAAGAGGCTCCTACGCTAATGGTAGCCTGTGTCAACCCCATTTCCCTTGGAATCCTCAAGGCCCCGGCCGACTACGGAGCAGACATCGTAGTGGGTGATGGGCAGCCTTTAGGGAACCCGCCGGCTTTTGGCGGACCGAGTTTCGGCTTCATGGCTGCCAAGGAGAAGTATATTAGGAGGATGCCCGGTAGGATTGTGGGTGAGACCCGGGATGACGTTGGTAACCGGGGATTTGTTTTGACGCTGCAGACCAGGGAACAGCATATCCGCAGGCATAGAGCTACATCCAATATTTGCACAAACGCTGCCCACTCCTCACTAATTGGGGCAATCTATTTGGCGCTGTTGGGCAAACAGGGGCTGAGGGAAGTAGCTACCCAATGCGCTCAGAAAGCTCATTACACTGCAGAGCAAATCACCGCTCTGTCGGGCTGGGAGCTACTCTTTGACGGCCCGTATTATCACGAGTTTGCGGTCAAGGCACCGGTGCCTTGGACCAAGGTCAATGCAGCACTGCTGGAAGAAGGGATAATCGGAGGGTTTCCTTTAGCCAAGGTGTATCCCCATCGCCCCGAATGGGAAAACGCTCTCCTTTTCTGCGTAACGGAAGCCAGAACAGCCAGTGAGATTCAGCACTTGGTTCAGGTGCTAAAGGGGGTAAAGTGATGGCTGACCGGAAGGATTTCCCGCTGTTAATGGAACTAGGTGCGCCTGGTAGACGGGCCTACCTGCTCCCTGAGTTGGATGTGCCCAGTCGGTCCCTGGAAGGACTAATCCCAGTTGAGTACTTGCGATCAGAGCCGGCACCCCTACCTGAACTAAGCGAACTGGAGGTTGTCCGGCACTATACCGGATTATCTCGGCGCAATCACGGTGTCGATGTAGGCTTTTATCCCCTGGGATCCTGCACCATGAAGTACAATCCTAAAGTCAACGAGGATTTGGCATCATATCCGGGGTTTGCAAACCTTCATCCCTATCAGCCCGAGGCCACCGTCCAGGGCGCACTCCAGCTGATGCACGAACTGGAACAGTATCTGTGCGAAATTGCCGGATTAGACAGGGCCACCTTGGCTCCGGCTGCTGGTGCCCACGGTGAGCTAACGGGGTTAATGCTGATCAAGGCCTACCATGAAAGCAGGGGCGAAAGTCATCGGGATGAGATCATTATTCCGGATTCTGCCCATGGGACAAATCCGGCCAGTGCTGCCATGTGCGGCTATAAAGTAGTAGAAGTAGCTTCCAACGAACGGGGCTGCGTATCTGTTGATGCCCTGCGTAAAGTAGTCGGACCAAGAACTGCCGGTCTAATGCTGACTAACCCCAATACCCTGGGGCTGTTCGAGGAGGACATCCTGACCATCAGCGAGATAGTTCACGATGCCGGAGGGCTTTTGTACTACGATGGTGCCAATGCCAATGCGATTCTAGGCAAGTGCCGGCCAGGCGATATGGGCTTTGATGTAGTCCACTTTAATCTGCATAAGACCTTTTCCACACCCCATGGAGGCGGAGGACCTGGATCCGGTCCCATTGCTGTGCGGGACACCTTGGTGCCCTTCCTGCCTGTTCCCGTAGTGGAAAAACGGTCAAGACCTGGTGATGCTGTCGGCACTGGGAAGAACCTGGAGGAGTTTTATCTTGACTATGACAGGCCCCATTCCATAGGAAAGATCAAAGGTTTTTACGGCAATTTCCTGGTAATGGTGCGGGCCTATGCCTACATTCTCGCCATGGGACCAAAGGGTTTGAGACAAGTCAGTGAAGACGCTGTGTTGGCCGCCAATTACCTGATGGCCAAGTTGAAGTCGGCCTATGATATTCTCTATGACCGGGTCTGTAAGCACGAATTTGTCCTTTCAGCGAAACGCCAGAAGGCCAATGGGGTTACAGCGAGAGATATCGCTAAACGACTGCTGGATTACGGCATGCATGCCCCCACTGTGTATTTCCCGCTGATTGTGGAAGAGGCGCTCATGATTGAGCCAACAGAGACTGAAACAAAGGCTACCCTAGATGAGTTCGTAGAAGTGATGCTGGCAATTGCTCAGGAAGCCCAAGAAGCGCCGGAAAAGGTCAGACATGCTCCATACCACACAGTGGTGGGAAGACTTGATGAAACCCTTGCGGCTAGGCGCCCGGTGGTGCGCTGGCAAGGGGGAAAGGACATGGGGGCTAAGGCAGAGGATGAGTAAGAAACCTAAGATCCTCGGCTATCTCGGGCCGCAAGGGACTTTTTCTGAGCAGGCGGCAGAGCTCTATCAATCCCGGACGGAGAACCGAGAATTCCTGCTGCAGCCTCTAAGCAGCATTATGGAGCTGATCCTCGCTGCCGATGCCGGCAAAATCCATCAGGCGGTAGTACCCTTGGAGAATTCCCTAGAGGGGCCGGTGGCCCTGACCCTAGATATGCTGGCCCATGAAGTAGACCTCAAGATGGCGGCGGAGATTGTCCTTTCCGTTCGCCATCATCTCTTGGCAAGGAAAGGCACGGACCTGAAAGACATTGAAAAGGTTGTTTCACATCCCCAGGCTCTAGGTCAGTGCCGGACCTTTTTGCAACGACATCTACACGAAGCGGAGCTAGTCACCACCAGCTCTACGGCGGAAGCGGCTAAGGTAGTGGCTGAAAGTAAAGACAAATGGGCAGCCATCGGCAATGCTGCCGCAGCTGCCGTTTATAGACTGGAGATACTGGCCTCGGATATCCAGGACAATCGGGCCAATGCCACCCGTTTCTGTGTGCTCGGGAAAGAGGACTGCAGCCATCCCACCGGCGATGACAAAACGTCCATCGTCTTTTCTCCTCGGCAAAATCGGCCCGGGATTTTGTACGAACAGCTCCGGGAGTTTGCCAGTCGAGGGATTGACTTAACCCGCATTGAATCCCGACCGGCCAAGAGCGTTCTGGGTGAGTACTTGTTTTTCATTGATGTCGCCGGTCACAAGACTGACCCCAACACAGCTGCGGCCCTCGAAGCGGTGGCCGCCACCAGTAGTTTTTTCAAGATTCTTGGGTCATATGCCCGCTGGAAGGAAGAGTAGGCATTGGGAGGGATAGGATTGCTCAATGGTACCGCCGTTAGCGGCGCCATTGCCAATTTGCCGTATATCGTCAGGACTCTGCTTACCGTAGTTGTCATTGCAGCCGTTACTAGAATTGCAGTGAGGGTTGCGAGCTTTATCATTGCGAGATTCTTTGAACGGGAGGCAGCCAAAGGTAGGCACGGTGATCCCAAGCGCCTTCATACCCTAAAGAACATATTAAGCAGCGCTGTCCGTTATCTACTCTACTTCGTCGGTGCCATGACCGTGCTGGAAAGATTGGGAGTGCCGACCAGTTCCATCATAGCCACTGCTGGGATTGGCGGCTTGGCCGTAGGCTTCGGGGCTCAGAATCTAGTTCGGGATGTCATTACTGGGTTCTTCATTCTTATGGAGAATCAGTACGCCGTCGGTGATTTTGTGCAAATAGGAAATGTAAGCGGTATAGTAGAGGAAATGGGGATCAGGGTTACTAAGCTTAGGGACCTAAGTGGGGCCCTTCACATTATCCCCAATGGGCTGATTCAGCAAGTGACCAATAACATGGGTCCAGCCATGCGGGTCTTGTTTAATGTCCTTGTCTCCCACGATGAGGACCTAGATAGAGTATTGGGCATTCTAGAGGATCTTTTCCAGGAACTGCGGGAATCGGGGATGCCCGGCTTGGTGGAAGGCCCGTCTCTACTGGGTGTCAATGACCTAACGGAGACGGGTGTGGTTATCGGAGTTCTTGCTAGAGCCGAACCCATGAAGCAGTGGGGTTTACAAAGGGAAATACGGGGAGCCATACTCAAGAGGTTTGCTGAGGAAGGTATCACCTCACCCTATCCCCGTCAAGTTGTGGTCCTGCGTCATACCACTGAGTTTAGTGGGGCTGCAGGTCCAAAGGACTCCTCTTTCGATGAGGAGAAAGATTAACCTGTTTCCGGAAGGATTGAAAAGATAGGAACCTATAAGGAAAAGAGGAGAGGGGGGCACCAATGCTGCCTGTATATCGACTAGGAGATATTGTCCAGATGAGAAAAGAGCATGCTTGCGGCGGTGATCTCTGGGAGATCATGCGTGTTGGCATGGATTTTCGCATTAAGTGCCTGCAGTGCGGCAGAGTGGTTATGCTTCCCCGGAGGAAATTCGAGCGGGCAGTGAAGAAGATAGTGCGGGAGAATCTATAGGACTTCCCAAAAGGCCACAGGGACCTTACAGTTCTTGATACCAAATCGTGCCAATCCAATATCCAATGCCTTCGATGGTGAGGGAGAGGAGTAATAATATGTATTCCATGGGTATTGTTGGGCTTCCCAATGTCGGCAAATCTACGCTGTTCAACGCTTTGACCCAAGCCGGGGCCGCGGCGGCCAATTATCCTTTCTGCACCATCGAACCCAATATAGGGATTGTGCCTATCCCCGATGAGCGGCTGCAGCAGATCAGTGATGTTGTCCGCCCCGAGAAGCTCACACCGGCGGTGAGTCAGTTTATAGATATTGCCGGTCTAGTCAGAGGCGCCAGCAAGGGAGAGGGTTTGGGTAACCAGTTTCTAGCCCACATCCGGGAGGTAGATGCTCTGATACATGTCATTCGGTGTTTTCCCGATGACAATGTTAGCCACGTGGAGGGAGACCTGCAGCCGCTCCGGGACCGGGACATTGTGGAAACAGAACTACTGCTTGCTGATCTCCAAACCCTGGAAAAGCGGCAAGAGAAGGTTTCCCGTTATCTCAAGACCGGTGAGGATAGGTATAAAGTCGAGTTCCAGCTGATTCAGCGCCTGATCGAACATATCGATCAGGGACTTCCTGCCCGCATCTTTCCAGTAAAGGAAGACGAAAAGGCCTTCCTTAGGGAATACCGGCTGCTTACTTCTCTGCCGGTGCTTTATTGTGCCAATGTCAGTGGGGAAGAGCTGCCTGAGATCATAAGGGGTGAAGACAGCGGGCTCTCAGGCCGGTACTACCGTGAGCTGGAAACAGCGGCCCAAGAAACCGGCGCAGCCTGTGTGGCTGTTGCTGCCCAATTGGAGGCGGAACTGCAGGATTTGGAGGCGGAAGAGCGCCAGGAGTTTTTGGCGGAATTGGGCATACCGGATTCTGGGCTAGACCGGTTGGTGAGGGCAGCATATCAGCAGCTGGACTTGGTGACTTTCTACACCATCAAGGGGCCGGAAACGAGAGCCTGGATTGTGCCCCGGGGAACCAAGGCCCCCCAGGCAGCAGGCAGGATTCACAGTGATATGGAAAGGGGCTTTATTCGGGCGGAGGTCCTTTCTGCAGAAGAGCTGATTGAGGCAGGGTCCTTTTCCCGGGCCAGGGAGATTGGTATAGTGCGCTCTGAAGGAAAGGACTACGAGGTACAAGATGGAGACGTCATGCTGATCCGATTCAATGTTTGATGCACTATTCCAGTTATAGATAGTAACCCTGCCAGACTAAACCAAGGAATCGTTTTGTGACGGAGACCCTTTCAGCACCTAGTTGTCGGTGTTGAAGGGTTTCTGTTCTTAAGCAGCACTTATCTCTCAGGCTTAGGACACTCAGAAGGCAACTTTCACCGGCCTAGAAATCTTCTTATTCCATCAAAAAGATAAAGTTCGGGCAGGAACAGCAGAATTAAAAAGAGAACAAACATATTAACCATAACCACTCAAATAAGAGTAACGCGATAAAAGCAAAAAACGCGAGAACTCAGATGAAAGTGACCTCATAAGCTGTGGAGATGATACAACTTGAGGTATGAGATAGCCTCCGGATCAAGTCCAGATTAGTGTGTAAATTCCTCAGTTATCAATAAGCTTATCTGATATACGCAATATTGCTTTGATCATTGGTTTGTTTTTGCTCTTCTTGCCACTGAAGGTATTCACTCATATCCA
>JAAZHE010000097.1 GCA_012510855.1 Bacillota bacterium
AGTTGAAACACTAAGCAGATATTCTCCCAAAATGGGGGGTCAAACCGAGCCTTAATCAAGGAGATGCTTGATTATCTCTACAGCCAGGGAGTGGAGCAGTTCTGGTTGGACTGCGGCCTTAAGCTAGCCCAGCAAAAGTGGCTGAATAAGTTTGGCCTGCCTTACAAAGTCGCTAAGGATTATTGGGGGCCGGGTGCTGATCACTTTATCTGGTTATGCGCTGTGGCGGATTATCTAAACGAATAATAGTTCATAGCGGAACAAGGGAAGTAAGAGCAAACCAGTGTGCCTATCATCTTGTTGCAAGGGAAGGTGAGCACAGTTGAGACTAAAGACGCTTCAGACTGTGAGTGTGGTGGTGGCTGTCGTTGGGATCATTGTCACAGCGGGCGTTTATGTTGCCAACAGGGGCAGACAGACGCTGGCAACGGATTCAAGTTGGGTTTACGATCTGGGCTACCAAGAAGATGAAGTGCATCCCCTCACCTTTAGCTGGCCTGGCGACCGAAGTGTTCCGCAGGTTCCAGTTACTCTTGGAGATAAGACGGTTGATCTCTTTTTTGATACAGGCTGCGGGGTGGGGATTTTTTTGACCAATACCCTTGAGAACCAGGTCAGGTACACTCTCCTTGGTACATCGGAAGCGTTAAACAGAGATGGTTCCCATCGAGGCTGGAACAAGCTGATTCGATTAGCTGAAATAGAGGTGTTTGGAGCAACCCACAATGGTGTTCAAACGATCATGTCAGACTGGCGTATGTATTCTTCAGAGAAATTTAACGGTGCCATCGGCCTAGCCTACTTCCAAGATAGAGTAGTCACCCTGGATTATGTGGGGAGAAGAATTGCAATTGGCAGCAATCCCATCGATTACGCCCAACTGGATCAAGATAAGTACATAGTGCTGCCCCTCCGTCGTTCAACCGATCCCATGCAGGTCCACCTGCCCTTTTTTGAGGCGGAGTACAACAGTGAGCCCGTTATTGTCTACCTAGACACAGGTAAGAACCACTCCTATATCTGGAATCCGGAAAGCAGAGGCTCGATTGGCGCCAAACCAGAAAAGTACTCAGATGTTCCCATCAAAATTGGCAGTTTAGAACTAGAACTCAAGGATATGGTGGAGGTGGGCAGTATTGCCCAGGCAGAAGGACTGCCTTTTCCCACCGTCATCGAGATGAACTCGGACCAAATTTGGAAGAATCGTCTCTTGGTCACCTTGGACTTAATCGATCACAAGATCATTTTTAGACAGCTGTAAAACCAGGTTCAGCAAGGGCACGAATCCAGCCTTCAGGAAAGGCATTTTGGGCTGGCCGACGCCCTGCATGCTGATTTTCAGTTATTTAGTGCTCTCAGCTCACCGTCAATCGAAGGCCGTTACCTGCGGGATCTTCCACCGCATATTGTCCATCTTTCTGCACTACCTTGACGCCCAGCTAGGTAAACTAGAGAACGCTACTGGATGGATGAAAGGCCCAGGCGATCGCTGGATAAGCAGGGAGAACAGAATACCGAAGTATTTATCTGCAGACTATGATATATTACAGGATTATGAAAGGC
>JAAZHE010000098.1 GCA_012510855.1 Bacillota bacterium
AGCTTATCCTGGCTGCCGATAGCGGTAAAATCCATCAGGCTGTGGTACCGCTGGAAAATTCCCTGGAGGGGCCGGTGGCATTAACACTGGATATGCTTGCCCATGAGGTTGATCTTAAGATGGCGGCGGAGATTATCATTTCCGTTCGCCATCATCTCTTGGGGAGGCAAGGCATGGACCTAAGAGATATTGAAAAGGTTATCTCACACCCCCAGGCTTTAGGCCAGAGTCGGACCTTTTTGCAAGAAAATCTGCCCCAGGCAGAGTTGGTTACTGCCAGTTCCACAGCGGAGGCGGCCAAGGTTGTGTCCGGGAGTAAAGATAAGTGGGCGGCCATCGGCAATGCGGCAGCAGCTGTATTCTACAGACTGGAGATTCTGGCCTCGGATATCCAAGATAACCGGGCCAATGCCACCCGGTTCTGCGTCCTCGGTAAAGAAGACTGCAGCCATCCCACCGGCGATGATAAGACTTCCATTGTCTTTTCACCTCGGCAAAACAGGCCGGGGGTTTTGTACGAGCAGCTGCGGGAATTCGCCAGCCGGGGTATCGACTTAACCCGAATCGAATCCCGTCCGGCCAAGAGTGTTCTAGGTGAATACTTGTTTTTTATTGATATTGCCGGACACAAGACTGCTCCCGATACAGCTGCGGCCATAGAAGCGGTGGCCGCGAGCAGCAGTTTTCTCAAGATCCTCGGCTCATACGCCCGGTGGAAGGAAGAATAATGGTTTGGAGGGGATAGGATTGCTAAACGGCACTACCGTCGGAGGCGCAATTGCCAATTTGCCATATATCATAAGGACCCTGATCAGTGTGGTTGTCATTGTCGCCATTACTAGAATCGCAGTCAGGGTCGCCACCTATATAATTACGAAATTCTTTGAGCGGGAAGTAGCGAAAGGCAACCACGGTGACCCCAAGCGCCTCCATACCCTGATGAACATATTGAACAGCGCTGTCCGCTATCTCCTTTACTTTGTCGGCGCTATGACCATCCTGGAAAGATTAGGGGTGCCTACAGGTTCTATCATTGCCACTGCGGGGATTGGCGGCTTGGCCATAGGTTTCGGTGCCCAGAACCTAGTCCGGGATGTAATTACTGGGTTTTTTATTCTCATGGAGAACCAGTACGCCGTCGGTGATTTTGTGCAAATAGGAGATGTGAGCGGGATCGTAGAGGAAATGGGAATTAGGGTTACCAAGCTTCGGGATCGGGGCGGAGCCCTTCATATTATTCCCAACGGCCTGATTCAGCAGGTGACCAATAATATGGGGCCAGCCATGCGGGTTTTGTTTAATGTCCTCGTTTCTTATGATGCGGACGTGGACAGGGTGCTGGCGATCTTGGAGGACCTCTTCCAGGAACTGCGGGAGTCGGAAATGCCCGGTTTGGTGGAAGGCCCAACCCTTCTTGGTATAAGCGATCTAACTGAGACGGGAGTTGTTATTGGGGTCTTTGCCAGGGCCGAAGCCATGCAGCAGTGGGGCATAGAAAGGAAGATACGGGGAGCAATCCTCAAGAAATTCGCCGAGGAAGGCATCACATCGCCCTATCCCCGTCAGGTTGTGGTTATTCGCCAGGATTCTGCGTCCGGCAGGGGCCAGGACCCGGAG
>JAAZHE010000099.1 GCA_012510855.1 Bacillota bacterium
CCAAGCAGCCTTAAATCCTCCCGGGCCGGGGAAAGAGGAAGTTGCCTTTGGCAGCAGTGTCTTTCGGGTTGGAGATAAGGTGATGCAGACCGAAAATGACTATGATAAGCAAGTCTTTAACGGGGATATGGGGCGGATTGTATCCCTGGATCGGGAGGGCCAGCATCTGGTGGTGGAATTCGCCGATGCAGAAGGGATCCGCTATGTGGCTTATCAGCGGAGTGAATGGGATCAGCTGGAGCTTTCCTATGCCATTTCGGTTCACAAGAGTCAGGGAAGCGAGTATCCAGTAGTAGTCATGCCCCTAGCCTGGACGCTGCCTTCCTTGATGAACCGCAACTTGATCTATACCGCCATTACCAGGGCTAAGCGCTTGGTGGTCCTGGTAGGAGAAAGGCGGGCCCTGGCGGTTTACGTGCGGCAGGTCCGGGGCAGTGAGCGCTACACTGGATTGGTAGAGCGGTTAACCAGGTAGCGAGTCCGATAGCCAAGCTATATCGCCCGTAGTTATACTGGGTAGCAGCTTCAGCCCGCCGGCTCCTTGCCCTATTTTCTATTCTCCATTAGAACCTTAGATTAGTGTATGACCGGTTCATCCACTACCCTCGCCAGACATGCCCTTGAAGGCCGCGATTCTCCAACGACCCATCGCAATATAATGACAGCGTATTATCTTTATCTGGCCCTTGGGGAAAACCAACCTTACATCGGTTTTACCCATGATCCTTGTTTAGACAGCACGCTCCTGGGCGGTATGGGCTGCACCCGCCTTTTTGCTGCTTCGCAGCCTCTGCCCATTGACCTTGCCGCAGTGGCGGCTTGGCATCTTTGGGAGAAGACCGGAGCTTATCACCCCGCGGCTTCTTCCTCCCGGCTGATCGGCAATCCACCTACCGCTTCCCGTTCCCGGCATAGTCCTCCCAGGCTTGAACTTCCCAGGCTAACCTTTCCTGCCAACCCAAGATCCCTTGTTGAATTCCTTGCCAGCTCCTGGACCCCTAGAGGAGAACGGGCCTTGAGAAGGCCAAGGGGTCACCGAGACCAGGTCCAGGGAGCAAGGTCATGGCTGAGGCACATCCGGAGGCACTTTCGCAGACGAGGTTTGGGAAACTGGCGGGAGATTGACTTTGAGGAAATAACGATAGAAAGTCGCCTTGCAGCAGACATACCTTCAGAGTTACTGGAAGAAGTGGGGCGGCTGATTGAGGGCCGGGTATTATCCTATGATGAAGTCAGGTCCCTCCTTGAGCAGCGGCACGTGATCAGCCCCTATCCGCTGCGGGATCTCTTGCAGGCATGTGCCTTGGCGGGAAAGCTGGAGATCTGGCCTGGGGTTATCTCCCCTCTAGAGGGTTACCATATCTGCTGCCGCTGCGGGGAAAGGCAGCAGCTGGAGACAATTGACTGCCCCCTGTGCGGAAGATCTGGCTGCGTCATCTGCCTTGCCTGCCGCAGCCTGGGTGAGATCAGAAGCTGCCGGGAACTCTACTACGGCAGCCTGCAGGAAAACTCCAATTCCAGGCGGGTTTTTCCCGGTCTTACGCCCCAGCTGGAGTTTCGCCTCACCAGGGCGCAGGCTGAGGCTGCGGCGGAGTTTAAGGGGTATGTGGCTACTTGGTTGAATGATTACTTACCCAAAGATCCACGGCAGACTACTGGGACGCAGCAAAGTGGTCTTACTTTGCCCCATCTTTTCCGGAAAATGTCCCATGATGCCACTTCCTGCCTCATTTGGGCAGTCTGCGGCGCGGGAAAGACGGAAATAGCCTTTGAAGGACTGGCCTTAGCTATTGCCGCCGGACTGAAGGCGGTGTTTGCCGTCCCCCGCCGGGATGTGGTGTTGGAAGTGGCAAAGCGGGCGCAGGCTGCCTTTCCCGAGCTTTCAGTTACCGCCCTTTACGGAGGTGCCAAACATGAACCTGTAGGTCCCCTGGTGGTAGCTACAACCCACCAGCTAATCCGGTTCCACAGTTGTTTTGACCTTGCTATCCTAGATGAAGCAGATGCCTTTCCTTATGCCGGATCAGCCATGCTGCATCGGGCGTTGCAGCGGGCTGTCAAGCCCGGCGGACTATAAGTCTTCATGACTGCCACCCCTCATCCTGCCCTGCTGCAGGCTGCCCGTGGAGGTAAAGCCCACATGATTACGGTGCCGGTACGGCATCACGGGCATCCGGTGCCAGTACCCCAGGTGATCCTGTGCCGGCACCACCTTGTGCCGGAACTGCGGGATAGTCATACTGGTAGTCACACCAACAGACATAGCAGCCGCATCAAAACCCCGGCTGTTCACCTTCCCGAGGAGTTTTGGCTGAAGCTCAAGGAGAGCCTTGCTGCCGGCAAGCGGGTATTCGTATTTGTGCCGAGAATTTGGCTGGTAGAGGCAGTCGCCGGGGAAATCGCCGCTTGTTCAGAGCTTTCGCCGATTCCCGTCTTTGCCACCCATTCCCGGGACCCCAGGCGGGATGAGCAGCGGGAGCTCTTCGTCAAGACCGCGCCTTCGGTAATGGTGACCACTAGTGTGCTGGAGCGGGGGATTACTGTTCCCAAGGCAGATGTAATCGTCTTGTACGCCCATGATGACTTATACGATGCCCGTACTTTAATCCAGATGGCTGGGCGGAGCGGCCGCAGCGCTTCCCACCCTATCGGTAGCGTCTATTTTCTAGCAGCGGCCAACACTAAGTCCATTCAGTGGGCCGTTGCCAGTCTAAAGGAAATCAATGCTGTCGCCCGAGCGCGGGGGCTCTTGGTTGGTGAGGAAAGCCCTAGACTGCCAAACATAGAGGAATCAGACCGGTTAGAGTGTAATCTTATATCCAACAACGGCCAATTTTGAGAACTGACTGGTGGTGCACATCCCAATGATGAAGGAAGTCATCCAGGTAAATCAGCGGGTGGAACTGGAGGCGTTTGTCAGAGGCGAGTGGCGGCGTTATCCCAGCCGCATTGAAGGCGTTAGCGATCGGCTTATCTTGTTAGCCGCGCCCCTCAAAAGCGGCGTATTGGAACCTGTCTCCATTGGAAGTCCCATAAGAGCGGTTATCATCCATCAGGGTCGGGTGTTTGAATTTGAGAGCGTAGTAGTTGATCGGCATAGAGGCGATATCCCGTACTTGGTGGTGGAGTGGCCCCAGGAGCTTACGGTAGCTAACCGCCGAGCTTTCTTTCGCTTGGATGTGCTGCTGAACATGAATTATGCATTGTTGGAATCGGAAGAGGAAGTGGAAGAGCTTCTCATCCCCCAGAAACCGGGGCTAATCAAAAACCTGAGCGGGTCAGGTCTCCTGGTCTGGGTGGAGGATGAGGATGGGCTTGCCATCGGCAGTAGGATGGTGGTGGATATTCAGCTGCCGGAGGCAAGCGACATCGTGCTTGCCAGAGTAGTCCGCAAAGAAGAGGTGCCCGATGATCACCGGGGAAGGGTAGCTGTAGGGTTGGATATAGAGGAGATTAATCCGGCCTTTCAAGATGCCATCATCCGCTATCTCTTTGAGCAGCAGCGGGAACGCCGGAACAAAGGCATCCTGTAAAAGCCTCTTGCTGTCAAACCTTCCGGAGCTAGAGCCCATGACTCTTTGCCCCATAGGGTTTAAATCAGGCCGACAGCGGGTAAGCCCCCGGGGTAAACCCGCCAGTCGGCCTTTCATTGCTAACACTTCTATATTGTCATACCCACGGCTATCTTTAGTCTCGTATATCCCGACAGCCAGCCATATCTACTAGACCCTTGTCTATATCTTCTCTCTACCTTCCCAGCAACCCCTTACCTCTCCAGCTTCGCTGCCTCCCGGAACCGGTCCTTGAGAGCCGGGTACAGGGAACGGAAGAGCTGGTAGTAGTCGTTGTACAATCCCATTAGGGCCCGATTGGGTTCGGTAGTGTGAGTAATCCGCACAGTGTTCTCGGCGGCCTCCTCGACACTATCGTAAATACCGGCTGCCACCCCAGCCAAGAGAGCAGCACCAAAGGCTGGCCCCTCGTCGACATTCAATGTAGCCACCTCAAGCTGCATGATGTCTGCTTGCATCTGACGCCAGAGGGGACTCTTGGCGCCGCCGCCGATGGCTCTCACCTGTTCAACAGGGATTCCCATGCCCCGGATAATCTCCACTGAATCCCGCAGGGCATAGACTACTCCCTCCATGACGGCTCTGATCATGTGACCCCGAGTATGTCGCGGATTGATACCGAAGAAGACGCCCCGGGCAAAGGCATCGGCGTGGGGAGTCCGTTCCCCGTTGAGATAGGGGAGGAAAATGAGGCCTTCTGCGCCTGGAGGAGTCGGGGCTGCCTGCTTGCTCATTAGGTCATAGGCATCGGTACCTGTGAGGCTTTCCATTTGCTTTTCCATGTGGGCGAAATTGTCTCTGAACCACTTGAGGGAAAGCCCCGCGGCCATGATTACCCCCATCACATACCATTTGTTGGGGATAGCGTGGTTGAAAGTATGCACCTTACCCTCGGGATCGGTTTGCGGCTCATCGGTATGGACTAGGATAACACCCGATGAACCGATGCTGGAAAGCACCCGTCCAGCCCTGACGATGCCGGCTCCGGTGGCTCCACAAGCGTTGTCTGCTCCGCCCCCGGCTACCGGTATCCCCGCCGGCAGCCCTGTGGCCTCCGCCACTGCCGGGGTAAGAGTACCGCAAACATCGGTAGCTTCTTTAACCTCCGGCATGATTTCCGGCGAGATGTTCAAGGCATTCAAGACTTCTTCCGACCAACGGCGGTTAGCTACATCTAAGAGCACTGTACCCGCGGCATCGGACATCTCTGTAAAGATCTCTCCGGTGAGCCGATAGCGGACATAATCTTTAGGCAGCAGGACTTTGTCTACCTGCTGGTAGACTTCCGGTTCATTTTGCTGAAGCCAGACGATTTTGGGAGCTGTAAACCCTTCTAGCGCCGGGTTGGATGTATAGCCGATCAGCTTTTCTCGGCCGCCCACCTTGTCTGTTATGTAGCGGCATTGCTCCGCTGTTCGCACATCGCACCAGAGAATAGCCGGCCGCAAGACCTTACCTGACTTATCCAGGAAAACTGAACCGTGCATCTGACCTGAGAGCCCAATAGCCTTAACCTCTGCTGCCCTGGGACCTAGATCTTGGGCTACCTTTTTGAGGGTTGTCAGTGTTCCCTGCCACCAATCCTCGGGATTCTGCTCTGCCCACCCAGCCTTGGGGTGATACAATGGATATTCCGCTGTGGCCTGAGTGACTATCTCTCCCGTTTCAGAAATAACCAGGGTCTTAACGCCGCTGGTGCCTACATCAATACCGATCATGTAACTCATAGTTACCCTCCTCAAACAGCTGGAGTGAATCCATCCATACCTAACCCGCCGCCTCTGGCAGTGGACTGCGGCTATTTTTGCAGGTGTTCTTGCCCCCTACGGGGAATTTTGCCATTGACAATAACAGATTCCACGTATTCGACAGGAATACCTTTTCATATCCTCTGCTGCAGGGCCTTGGCTTATTTTTCTATCTCCAGGCCGAAAAGAAAGAGACGGGGCAGGTGATGGCGGTGATTGCAACTATTACTCTGAACCCCTCCATTGACCGCACACTTGAGATCGACCGGTTGGTGGTGGGCGGCATGAATCGGGTAAAAAGCAAGGTCGATCATCCTTCGGGAAAGGGCATCAATGTCTCCCGGGATCTGAGTCTATGGGGTTTCCCCACAGAAGCTCTCACCATGGTAGGCGGTGACAGCGGCCGCTGGCTGGTTCAGGCCATGGAGGAGCAGAACATACCGGTGGATTTTGTGGAAGTTGAGGGCGAGACCAGAATTAATGTCAAGATCTGGGCTGCTAAGGAGAATCAGTCCACCGAGGTCAATGAACCGGGGCCCGTTGTTACCCAAAGGGAGCTAGAAGAGCTCCTGGCCCAGGTTCGCGCTAAAGCCTCCCGCTGGGACTGGGTGGTGATTTCCGGCAGTGCACCTCCAGGCACGCCTCCGGGCTTCTATGCTGAACTAGTCAAGACCGCGAGGGACCAAGGTGCTCAAACCGCCTTGGATGCCAGCGGCGCCGCCCTGAGGGAGGGGCTCAAGGCTTGTCCAGATTTGATTAAACCCAATGAAACCGAAGTTCGGGATATTCTGGGGTGGGAGCCGGAGGATGAAGCCGGGGCATTGCGGGCTATTGAAGAGCTGCTCTCCCTGGGGATTGGCTGTGTCATGCTCACCTTGGGCAAGGCTGGAGGGTATGTGGGCCGGAACGGCGAAATCTGGCAGGGGATTCCGCCGGAGGTAGATGTAAAGACCACCGTAGGGTGCGGAGATGCCGCCCTTGCTGGAATGGTTTGGGCCCTCCGGGAAGGCAAGGGTCTAGATGACGCGCTAGCTTGGGCTATGGCCGCCGGTGCCGCTGCTGCCACCACTTGGGGCACTGAACCTCCTGCCTGGAGCCTGGTAGATGAGCTCCGTCCAAAGGTCAAATGTATTCGGCATCGCTGAAGCAGTGATAAGCTTTAAGGAGGGACGCGGTTGTCTGATGCCAAGCTTTTGGTTATGATGAGAGGCCTCCCCCTTTGGCAGAATGTTCCTGATCAGGAACTTGAGGAGATCCTCGAATTGATGCACTGTCTGGAGCTTTCCATGGGAGAGCGGCTGAAGCTTGAAGGAGAAACGGGGGAAGCTCTATACATAGTCGCTGAAGGGATTGTCAAACTCATCGAGGAGAAAAAGGGCTGGGAAACCGCTTTGGACATTTTCACCGACGGCAGGTGTATAGAGGAGCTGGCCCTGTTCACTTCGGTTTTTGACAGTCATGCCATTGTGGCTGTCTATCCCAGCAAGCTCCTGAAATTAGAAAGAAGCGTTTTTTCACAATACATCAAGTCCCGGCCGGATATAGCCTGGGTGGTTCTGGAAAACACCGCAGCCATCGCTTCCCGGAGAAGTCCCGTATCCCAGTTTTACCGGCAGCCGCTGGAGATCCGCCTGGCCAGGTATCTTCTAGGTCTTGCCCGGCTGCAGGGGGTGATCAGCCCTGGGGGGTTAGTCATCGACTATCCCTTGCAGTTCAGCGATATCCAAAGGGCAGTGGGCGCCCGGGAAGGGGAGATGGTGGCGGCCCTACGGTCACTGGTGGCCAAAGATGTGCTGGATTTATCTGAACGGCTGGTGGTGACCAATCTTGAGCACCTCAAGGTCTTGGCAGAGATGGATGGGTGAGGGTTGACATTGCTTTCACCCTTACCTAGAATGAAGGATGAAGAAACAGCATAATACCATGGTAGAGTAGGTGCTGTGCGTTAAGTGCTTCAGGATGGGAAGTTGCCTGAAGACGAAGGACCAGGTAGATCCGGTCCGCGATGCAGTACCGCGTCCGCTACCACTTCGAAGATTTGGGACCTCCCGGCTTCGGTGTGGTGTGCGCGCTCACCGAGAAAGGGAGGTATGTTCGTGCGCATTACAACCAAGAAGCTGACGACCTTAGGTCTATTGGTGGGAACAAGTATCGCACTGAGCCGCATGGTACCGGTGATCGTCCCCTTCGCCGGGGTTCAAGCCCTTCGCATCAGTTTTGGCCAGGTGCCGGTAATGTTGGCTGGGCTTTTGTTCGGGCCGGCTGCTGGCGCTATCACGGGAGCTTTAGCAGATCTCATCGGCAGCAATCTGTTTCCCATTGGGCCGTATTTTCCCGGCTTTACCCTGAGCTATGCGGTGTTTGGTTTCTTACCAGTACTCATCTGGCGCCAGTTCCCCCGGCATAAAGCTGGGTACTGGACCCTCTTTCTGGCTGTCTTTATCACTTCTCTAGGGGTGTCTGTTCTCAACACCATTTGGCTGGCCATGCTCTCCCACCGAGCGGTGTTGGTGCTCTTGCCGCCCCGTCTCTTAGGCAGCCTCCTGCAGGTACCTTTGCACACGTTAATCCTGCACTACAGCCTGCAGGGCTATGAGGCCTACAGTAGAAGTCTGTCTAGGCAAAGCTCATAGTCAGAGTAACACTGTCAGAATATGATTCAACCGCAAACGCCGGATCCCCGATCCGGCGTTTTGTTTCTAAGGTACGGCTTTTACTCTTTTGTCCAGATCCCCAGCCTCTGACCTTGAGCGTCCAACATTAGCTCTTCTCCTCTGTTCTTTACCCCCTAAGGGTATACTCCATGGTGAGACATGCTTAAAGAGGAGGAAGCGACGAGAGACTTGGCGAATGCGAATACAAGGTCGTTTAAGTAAGTGAGGGATCCAAACAGTGCTTACTACGCAAGATCTGCTTTCTCGCCTTTACGAAGCTGCCAATTCCCCCAATGAGCAAGGGGAGTTGTTTGAGCGTTTTGTGGCTGCCTATCTTCGCAATGACAACTACTATGGGCAACGGTTCGCCAATGTTTGGCGCTGGTCTGATTGGCCCGGAACAAGAGAAGGCGAGACCGACTTAGGCATTGACCTTGTGGCAGAAGAACGAGAGACCGGTGCTGTCTGGGCTATTCAAGCTAAGTCGCATCAAGAGCCACTGGGTTTATCGGATATTGCTACTTTCCTGGCCCTTTCCGGGCGTCAAGACTTCGATTACCGCATGCTGGTAACGACATCTCCCCTTACATCCAATGCAGAAAGCGTCCTAGATAGACAAGAAAAGCCAGTAATAGTATTGACCCTTGCCGATATTCTCCAAAGTCCTGTGGATTGGGATGCTTTTCAGTGGAATAATCCCGAGAAGCTCACGCCGCAGCCCAAGAAACAACTCTATCCCTACCAAGAGGAAGCAGTCGAAGCCGTCATCAAGGGATTTGAGCGCTCTGACCGCGGCAAACTCATCATGCCACCCGGCTCTGGGAAAACCTTTGTGGCACTCAAGATCGCTGAAAGGCTAGTGGGTCCGGGTGGCTGTGTTCTTTTCCTTGCTCCCTCCATTGCCTTGGTGGAACAAACCTTGCGGGCGTGGCTCGCTGATACCCAAGTACCCTTGCGGGTCTACGCAGTCACGTCAGATCGCACAGTGGGCAGGGATGCAGACTCTCTAGATCGGACCACCGTTCTCACCATACCACCCACCACCGATGCCGCCGAGCTAGCTGCTGCTGCGAAAAAGATCGACCGCGACCAGATGACGCTTATTGTCTCTACTTACCATTCCATTGACGTCGTAATAGAAGCACAGGCCCTGGGGTTACCAGAGTTCGATCTAATCATTGCTGATGAGGCCCATCGAACAACGGGTGTCATGCAGGATGAAAAAGAGGCTTCTTACTATCATAAAGTACATGACAACAGCTTGGTGTGTGGCGCTAAGAGGCTTTATATGACCGCCACTCCTCGGGTATTTGTCCCCCGGATTAGAGAAAAGCTGGAGGAGTTAGGCTATGATTACTTCTCCATGGATGACGAACATATCTACGGCGAAGAGTTTTTCCGCTATGGTTTTGGACAGGCGGTAGAAGCCGGGTTCTTGAGTGATTACAAAGTGGTAGTGTTTACGGTCAGTGAGGCCGATGTCCAGCGCCGGCTCTTTGAATTTTTGAACCGGGAAGACACACCGGAAGTGGAAGAAGCCGCCAAGATTGTGGGTGTATGGAACGCATTGAGTGGTCGGGTCAAGGATGGGAGTATGCCTCCCCTGAAGCGAGGAGTCGTATTTGCCGGCACGATAGCTGACTCCAAAGCTTTTGGCGAGCAATTCGTGAAGACCGCTGAAGCTTACTACCAGTCCAGCAATATTGAAGATGAGTTTCGCCGCTTTGATGTCCGCCACATCGACGGGAGTATGACTGCCACCGAACGCAAGTTGCTCCTGGACTGGCTAAGAGAGGAACCTGGACCGGGTGAAACCAGGGTGCTTTCCAACGCGAAGGTTCTTACGGAAGGGGTGGACGTGCCTGCCCTGGACGCAGTGGTGTTCTTAAAGCCCCGGAGGAGTGTTGTGGAGGTGGTTCAAGCCGTCGGTCGGGTGATGCGTAGGGCACCTGGCAAGCAGTATGGCTATGTTATTCTGCCTGTCATAGTCGATCCCTATCAGGATGCTGCTAAGCAGCTGGATACCAATGAGCAGTTCCGCACGGTGTGGGAAATTCTGGGTGCCCTACGTTCCATTGACGATCGTTTCGATGCAATGGTCCGAGAACTGTGGATTCAACGGACACGCCGGGACTCCCAAGAGCCATCGGAAACAGGCGACGATGCAATTGTCATAAGTGGCTTTGAACAAGCTACGCTGGACTTTGAAGAAGAGCTGTACGACGCCATCGTGGGAAAGATTGTGGAGCGGGTAGGCGATAGAGCTTATCTTGAATCGTGGGCGAGGGATGTTGCCGCGGTTACCATACGCCTTGAGCGCCATATATCGGAAGCACTCCAGCACGGGGGCGAGTATGGGAGGAGCGCACGGCAGGCCTTCTCTGGTTTTGTCAATGCCTTGCGGGAGGTAATCAATCCCTCGATTACAGAGGAAGAAGCCCGTGGTATGCTGGTGCAGCACATTATTACTAAGCCCATCTTCGACGCTATTTTCAGTGAGTACAAGTTTCTCGAAGATAACGCTGTTGCCCGCAGTTTTGAGCGATTGGCCAGCATGTTTGAAGCCTTTGTAGACAAAGAGACGCAAGTCCTGAAGAACTTCTATCGCCTGGTGAGGGTTAGGGCCAGAGGATTAGATAAGGAGCAAGAGCGGCAAGAATTCCTACGCCACCTCTACGATACTTTCTTCAAAGTGGCGTTCCCGAAGATCGCGGATCGCCTTGGAATAGTATTTACTCCGGTAGAGGTGGTGGATTTCCTCATCGACAGTGCCGAGGTGGTGCTGCAAACGGAATTTGGTCGCAGCCTAGAGGACAAAGGAGTAGTTGTTCTAGAGCCCTTTGCTGGGACTGGAACTTTCCTGGCCCGGCTTATGCACCGGCTTTCCCCGGAGGCCCTGGAACGGAAGTATAGTGAAGGCGAGATATGGGGCAACGAGATACTGCTTCTTCCCTACTACATCGCTCTAGCTAACGTAGAAAGCATTTATTATGAGATTAGCGGAAAATACCAACCCTTTCATAACCTGCTTCTCGTGGATTCGTTCCAGTTAATGGAGGAAGGAAAGACTGGTCAGATAGTCCTTTTCCCCGAGCAATATACCGAGTTGATGCAAAAACAACGAGAAGCGAAAATCAATGTGATCATCTCGAATCCGCCGTGGTTCGCGTGGCAAGAAAATGAAAACTTGGGGATCGCGGCAGTTGAGTACCCCAAGCTGAATGAGAGAATAGGTCAAACGTATGCGGCTTACTCATCGGCACAGAATAAAAACTCTCTTTATGATTCTTATATCCGTGCCATTCGGATGGCCACCGACCGCATTGCAGATAAGGGCGTAATTGCTTTCGTGACCAACAGCGGATTTCTCGACGGCATGGCTGCCGATGGGTTGCGCAAGTGTCTAGCTGAAGAGTTTGCGAGGATTTATATTGTTAACTTGCGGGGTAATGCCCGTACTTCAGGAGAGTTAAGACGTATGGAAGGCGGCGGAATTTTTGGTGAAGGCAGCCGGGCGGGTGTAGCTTTGCTCGTCCTCGTTAAGGACACTGCCAAGCCTGGACCAGCTGAGATTTATTACCACGATATTGGCGACTACCTTAGGCGGGAAGAGAAACTGGCCCGGCTGAAGGAATATAGGGATATTAGTGGATTGAAATGGAACAGGATCGTGCCCAATGATGCATACGATTGGATCAACCAGCGGAGCGATGAGTTCATGGCGTTTCCGGCAATGGGAACCAAGGATAAGGGTGATGAGGATCAGGAGACGATATTCAATTTGTACTCACGTGGATTGCAAACAGGGTGTGATGCCTGGACTTACAATCTCTCCCGAAATGAGTTGACACACAATATGTGCCGGATGATCGACGAGTTCAACCGCCATGTTGACTTGGTGCAGGCAGGGGTAATCACCCGTGACAACCTTGAATCGCAGATTGACAATGCCCCCAAGAAGATAGCCTGGTCCAAGGAACTCAAGAGAGTTCTTCTGACAGGCCATCCGCAGTCTTTTGATAACTCGGGCATGATATTGCCCGCTGTGTATAGACCCTTTGTTAGAATGTGGCTTTATTACAGTAGAGCATTCAACCAAAGGCGATATCAGCAACCGAGGATCTTCCCCGAACCCGGTGTTGAGAACATGGTGATTGCGGTACAAGCCCCTGGAGGTACAAAGGAGTTCTCTGTTTTGATGACCGAACATATTTCAGATCTCCACTTTACTGGTGATACTCAAGCCTTTCCTCTCTACACCTATGAACCCGCCCAAGATAGAATCAGCCTTTTTGATGGTTCTGTAGACGGGGAAGTAACAGTCACCGCGCCTTCTGGGAATCGCTACATTCGCCGAGAAAACGTCACAGACTGGGCGCTCGAGGAATACCGGAAGCGCTATGGCGTAGACGTTGGTAAGGCAGATATCTTTTACTACGTCTACGGTGTCTTGCATTCAC
>JAAZHE010000100.1 GCA_012510855.1 Bacillota bacterium
GAGTTTCGACTGCCCAAAGAGACGAGGGAGGTACAGGAGGAGGAAGACCTCCAGCAGGGTATTCTTTTCCTGGGCTACCGGACACCGGTTACTTACAGCTCTTGGGATTACTACAAGCTCTTGGTGTACAGCGGGGTATTGGGAGGATTTCCCCATTCCAAGTTGTTCATCAATGTGCGGGAGAAGGCGAGTCTCGCGTATTATGTCTGGACCCACGTTGAGGCCACAAAGGGCTTTATGCTGATTAATGCCGGCATCCATCCGGATAACTATAGACAAGCGGTGGATATCATCCTTGAGCAGGTGGAAGCCGTGAATCAAGGGAAGGTGTCCCTTGAGGAGCTGGAGGCCACGAAGAGGGGATTGATCAACGATTTCCTAACCATGGAGGACAACCCCATGGCAATCATTGATCGGGGGATGTTGGGAACCATCCACGGCATCCAGCGGGAAGTGGAAGAAGCAATCAATCAGGTACGCCGGGTGAGTGTTGAAGACCTGGTGGAGCAGGGCCAGAATCTCAAGCTGGATACAATCTATTTTCTCCGGGGTCGAGGCGAATCCGGCGGCGGGCAGGGTTCGGAAGAGGAGGTGCAGGTTTGATGAAAGGGACAACAACTGTAGCTCAGCTCAGCCGGCGGACATATGAAACCTTAAACGAGACGGTCTATCATGCCCGGCTGGCCAATGGTTTGCGGTTATATGTGATACCAAAACCTGATTACAATGAAAAGTACGCCGTGTTTGCAACCCGCTACGGTTCCATTGATACAAGTTTTATCCCACCGGGGGAAGAGCAGGTAGTGATTACTCCCCCTGGGGTTGCCCATTTTCTCGAGCATAAGCTCTTTGAGGGAGAAGATGGCAGTGTATTTGAGCAATTTGCCGCTCTAGGCGCATCGGTTAATGCCTACACCACCTACGGCCTCACAAGCTATCTGTTTTCCACTACTGACCATTTCTACCAGTGCCTCAAGACGCTGGTGGACTTTGTGCAGCATCCCTACTTTACCGATGAAAATGTCGCCAAAGAACAGGGCATTATCGCGCAGGAGATCACCATGTATGAGGACAACCCCAATGCCCAGGTTTATAACAACTTACTGCAGGCCATGTACCACCATCATCCAGTGAGGGAGAAAATCACCGGCAGTGTCCAGTCGGTGGCCGGTATTACGCCGGAGATCCTCTACCAATGCCACAGCACTTTCTACCATCCGGAAAACATGATCCTTTTTGCCATCGGCAATATTGATCCGGAGAAAGCGGCACAGGTGGCGGAAAACTGTTTCCGGGCCGACGGTCAGCGGGTACAGGGGACCATCCGGAGAGTCTATCCCAGTGAGCCCCAAGGGGTTAAGGAGTCGCGGATTGAGGCCAAGATGTCGGTGGCAAGACCCCTTTGCTACTTGGGTTTTAAGGATGCTGAGCTATTGAGCGGAGACGAGCTGCTCAAGCGTCAGCTGGCCACCAGCTTGAGCCTGCAGATCCTCTTTGGGAAGACATCTGCCCTTTACAACCGGCTGTATGAAAGCGGTCTCATTGATAATTCCTTCAGCGCCTATTATACTGCCGAAGAAACCTTTGCCTATTCCATCTTGGGAGGAGTCACACCAGACCCTGTAAGGCTCGAAGAAGCGGTTTTGGCGGGCCTGAGAGAAGCTAGGGAAAACGGCATGACAGAGGAGGAGTTTCAGAGGCAAAAAAGAAAATCAATAGGTGGTTTTCTCTACGCCCTTAATTCCCTGGATTTTATCGCCAATAATTTCGTCTCCACGAGATTCAGGGGCAGCTCTTTGTTCTCATACCTAGATATACTGCAGGAGCTCAAGGTGGAGGATGTAGAGCGCTGTGTAGAGGAGCAGCTGACAGAAGAGCGCTTATCGGTGTCTATTATTTGGCCTCGCCCATAAGCGGCTATGCAGCCCAGGGAGAGAATGGCGGATGCTGCTTTGCAATACTTGCGTCACGAGCGAGGGATTCATTGGCACCGCCCGCCAGGGATGGTAAATGATGCTGGAAGATAAGAAGGCGATCAGGAAGAGAGTCTTAGCCGCCAGGGACAAGCTGACGGAGGATGAGCGGCGGCAGCTCAGCCTCAGAATCCGGAAGCGGTTTTTTGCTCTACCCAAGGTGCGTGCTGCCCGGCGGCTGATGCTTTTTTTGGCCTTTGGCAGCGAGGTTGACACCTGGCTGTTCTTGGATCAAGCTTTGGCCATGGGCAAAGAAGTGGCAGCCCCTGTTGCTTTGCCTAAGACCAAGGAGCTGGTGCTATACCCCATCGGCAGCCGGGATGAGGCACAGCCCGGCCATTGGGGGATCTACGAACCAAGGCGGGAAGGTGAGCCAATCCTGCCGGAGAGTATAGAGATTGTTGCAGTTCCCGGAGTTGTCTTTGACTACAAAGGTTACCGCATCGGCTACGGGGGCGGGTACTATGATAGGTTTCTCGCGGGAAAGGCTGCCGGAGCTTGGAAGGTCGGTCTCTGCTTCGATCTGCAGCTTTTGGAGGAGGTTCCCCGGGCAGACCATGATGTGCCGGTAGATGCGGTGGTGACGGAGACGAAAACTATTTTCGTCAATGGAGACTAGTATACATAGGAGCTGGGGAAAGGAAAATGTCCGGGTAGAGGGGAACCATCTAAGGGGGGATCGACCAGGGGGAGGGTTTTTGTTGCTCACGTCTGAAAGGAAATCGCCGCTGCTTGAGAAGCTCGCCCGCAATCCGGTCATTGCAGGAATCCGGGACCCCAAGACAGTTAGGCTCGCAATTGATCGGGGCATGCAGGTGTTTTTTATCTTGGGAGGTACCCTATTGGAGTTGGGTTCCATGGTTTCTACCATCAAGGATGTGCCGGAGTGTTTGGTCTTTCTGCATATCGATTTGATTTCCGGAGTGGGCAAAGACGCAGCTGGTGTTGAGTACCTCGCCAAGACTCTGCCGTTGGATGGAATTGTCACTACCCGTAACCATCTGATCCGGGCGGCCAAGGATGTGGACCTCTTGGCGGTCCAGCGCTTATTCGCCCTGGACTCAGAAGGAGTAAAAACGGGCCTGACCATGATGCGTTCAGCGCAGCCCGATGCCGTTGAGATTCTGCCGGCTCTAGTCCTGCCCCATTTGGCAGATCGGCTGCCGGTTGGTGAGATGCCTCCCATCATCGCCGGAGGATTGGTGGAGACTTGGGCTGATGTCGATGCAGTTCTGAGGGGTCCGGCTGTGGGTGTTTCCACCAGCAGGATCGAGCTCTGGGACCCATTGAGGGGAAAGGGGACCAGAGCGGGATAAGCCAGCCTTCATGAAGAGACCGGAAAGGATGTCGCTGAAATTGAGCCAGATGCCGTTATATGATGGATACATTTTCGATTTAGATGGGACTATTTATCTGGGAGAAAGGCTGATTCCCGGTGCAGACAGAGTTGTTGAGGAGCTGAGGGCGGCCGGCAGGGGTGTAGTTTTTTTATCCAATAAGCCCATTGAAACCCGTTATGACTATGCAGCCAAACTCACCCGCCTCGGGATCCCAACAGACGTCGGCAGTGTGATTAACTCATCTTTTGTCTTAGCCCGGTATTTGCGCCGAGAGGCCCCGGACTGCCTTTGTTATGTTATCGGTGAGCAGGCTCTATTAAACGATCTAGATGAGGCCGGAATTAGATACATACTAGATCCGGAGACAGTAGATTACCGAGTGGACTATGTGGTCTTGGCCTTTGACCGGACCTTTGATTATCAGAAGCTTAATCGGGCTCTGCAGGGTGTCAAGCGGGGAGCCAGGCTGATTGCCACCAGCGGCGACCGCACCTGTCCCGTAGAGGGTGGCGAGATCCCCGATGCCGGCGGCATCATCGGCGCGGTGGAGGGCACATCGGGGAAAAAAGTGGAGCTGATTGTGGGTAAACCCAATTCTATGACCCTCAAAGTGGCATTGGATCTACTGGAACTTCCCCCGGAGCGGTGCTTGATGGTGGGAGACCGGATCGAGACCGATATTCTCATGGGTAAGAACTGTGGCTTAGCCACTGCCTTGGTTATGACTGGCGTTACCGACCGGAAAGCCTTGGAGACTTCGGCCATTGAGCCTGATTATGTCCTCAACTCTGTGGCCGAGCTGAGGACTAGATAGCGGGTCACAGAAGCTTGTTGTTTGGAACGCGGGGAAATCCAGATGCGGGGGAGATGAGGAGTTGCGGGCCTTTACCAGACAGAAGCGGTTTAAGTTTGCCTTGTCCTGCTTTGTAGTGTTGGCTGCCGTGTCCTTGGGCTGGGTTGGTGCCTCGGCCACGGAAGGCACTTTGGGCTTAGACGGCAATGGTATACTGAGGAATATGGCGGCCCAATTCAGTGGCGCCCAGAACTTGACGGGCAGGGTTACCGTCCAACTCCAGAAAGACGGAGTTAGCGTGGCAGTGACAGGAGACATTAAGATCAAGGATTGGGAACAGCTGCGGCTGGACTGCAAGAGCGATAATCCTGTGATCCCTACTACTATCATTACCGATGGGGAACTGGTGGCGTATTATATGCCCAATTCATCCAAGCCCAGGATCGCCCATGACCCGTCAGAGATAGGTTTTCCCCTAATCACTGATCTTGCTTTGGCTGCTTTTACCCAGCTCTATGAGACCCATGTCGGTGACCTCCTGGGAGAAAAGGAGTATTTGGGCCGTAAGGTTTACATGGTACAGGTCCAGCCCGAGGCCTCTCAGAATCTCCTTTGGGGAAAGGCGATGTTCTGGGTTGATGCCCAAAGCTGGCTGCCCCTTAGGGTAACAAACCTCGACACCCCCCTTTTCTCCGTGGAATTTCGGGCCACTGACTGGGAGGAGGACACCCAAGGGCACCTTGTCAACTTAACCGGTGAGATTATCGATAGGGGTGCCGACCGGGTGGTAATGGTGTTTGATCTCCACCGGTATGATGGGGGCACTTGGTTTCCCAAGAAGGTCAGCCTCTGGGATAATGGATTGGAGATAACTCAGAAGTTCTCCGACCTCAAATTCAATGTGTCCCTTCCCGATGAGTTGTTTTACGTTGAGGAGTTTGAGATCCTGCGCACCTCCTTGGCCAAGGGAGCTGCCTTCCTAGCCTCCCGCAATTGGGAAGCGGCCGTCAAGGAGTACGAGAAGGTAGTAGCAATTGATCCCTATAACATCGCGGCTCATTCCAATCTGGGATACGCCTATGTGGGAATCGGAGATGAGGCAGGGGCCATTGCCGAATTTGAACAGGTGATCATGTTAGCCCCCGATGACCCCTTGGGATATAACAATTTGGCTTTCATCTACATCGATAACGGTATCTATCTAGATAGGGCACTAGAGATGGCCAAGAAGGCGGTAGAACTTTCCCCGGCCAATGGAGCCTTCCGTGACACCCTTGGCTGGGGATATTACCAGCTGGGTGAGTACCAAAAGGCCGTGGAAGAGCTTACCACCGCATTGGAGCTGATGGGAGAAGGGGAGAGGCCGTGGGACAAGGCCTTGGTCCATTACCATCTGGGGATGGCCTATGCAGCCCAAAAGCGCTGGACCTCCGCGGAGGAGCAGTTCAAGAAGGCCCTGGATTTAGATCCCAGCCTGGATGCAGCCAAGGAAGGACTCAAGCAGCTGGAAAAACAGCAGCGAGTCGAATCGTGATAGCAACTGCTCTATGCGCGGAGGGCAAGATAGGTAAGGCAGGAGAGGGGGAAACCCTTTGGCAGTCAGTCTAAACCAGCGGCTAAAGGAACGCCGGGCCATAGGAGAACATGAGCTGTCTTGGCCCGGTGCCCGGGAGGCGCCGGAGCCTAAGTTGGCCTCCGGTTTCCTGGGAGGCAGCGAAGAGAAGGCCGGGAGCTCAAGCTACTACCTGATCCAAGAAAACCTGGCTTTGGGTTTTCCACCCCTGCTGGGTCAGCCCCGGAGATTGCAGCAGCAGTTGCGGCTGGTAAAAGGCATCGGCCCCAAGACTGAGGCTAAGCTCCGGGAAGCGGGAATAGTCAACCTCGCTGAGCTCTTGGATCACCAGCGCTTCGGCACGGAGGCAGCCCGGGTGCTCAAGGCGATTGACAATCGAGATGGAGCTTTGCTCTCCAGCTGCGGCGCTTCCGATTGGGACGTGGCGGCACTTTTCTCACCAGAAGAGTTTGTCTTTCTTGACTTAGAGACCACCGGCCTTTGCGGGACTCAGCCCCTATTCCTCATAGGTTTGATCTACCTTGAGGGAGGGAAACTCTGTCTTAAACAGCTCCTTGCCCGGAGCTTTGAAGAGGAAGAGGGGGTCTTGAGGGCTGCCCTGGACATATTGAGTCAACGACCGGTGTGGGTCTCCTATAACGGTCTTACCTTCGATGAACCTTTTTTGAGGAGTCGTTTTAGCTATTATTTCGGCCTAACACCAACCCCCAAGCTTCATATTGACTTGCTGAGGCATGTGCGGCAGCACTACCGGGCTTTGCTGCCCAACTGCCGCCTGACCACGGTGGAAGCGTACCTGCTTGATGCCTATCGAGCCGATGATGTGCCCAGCTATATGATTCCGGAGCTTTATTATCAATTTGTCATGTACCAGGAACCCGCCCTTCTGGAGGATATCCTCTTGCACAATTCCCGGGACCTGCAAAGTCTAGTGCGGTTGATGGGAGTGCTTCAGAGGTTGTAGGGAGTCTATGAAGGGGCGGAAAGACGGATTGGGGTCCCGCTTTTAGAAAGACAAGCGGCGGAAAAGGCCCCCGATAGGAGAGTGAAGATGCAGGTTAAAGAC
>JAAZHE010000101.1 GCA_012510855.1 Bacillota bacterium
ACCAATTGACAGAGGAAGATGTCTCATCCTGTCGCGTATTTGAGGATACTATAGCGAAAGGATCTTGGCCAATGGATGTTCATAATCCCCAAGGAGAAGGGACTTTTCTGCAATTCCTACCAGAAGGCGGGGCCTTCTCGATACCCATGCGCTGTCTCTTTAACAGCGAAGTTGATAACCTTGTGACCGCCGGAAGATCGTTATCGGCGTCTGTCAAGGCCCATGGTGCCGCCCGCATACAGGCGACAGCAATGGCCACTGGGCAAGCCGCTGGTGTACTGGCAGTGCTGATGCAGCAGGGAAATACGTCGGCAGCCGATATAGATCCGAGCCGGGTGAGAAAGATATTAAAGGCGTGGGGGGCGGTAGTCTAAGCCTGCGATTACTCGATGCGTTTTATGACCCCAGCCTCAGAATTTGTCACTTGAGTTTTTCCTCTGTCTGGTGACGAGATATGAAAACGCCCTCTATCAGAGGGATAATCTCTACTAGGGGTCAGTTTTTCAACATGTGGCATGCTCCATGGTACACCCCGGACTAAGAGCTCTCAGATAAACGAAAGGGAAGGAGCCTCGTGTCAGATGACGAATCAGTGTGCAGACGTCTGACGATTGAGGCTGAAGACGAAAGCAATTGCATTTTCTAGTTCTGGAGGCGAAAAAAATGGAGCAATCGGTATTTAAGTTCGATAAATGGTTCAAGGGCAATCTGCACTGTCACTCTACGGTGTCGGATGGGAGGCTTGAGCCCCGCAGCGTTGCTGAACTTTACAAGAGAAGCGGCTGGAATTTCCTCGCATTCACGGATCATGAGATGTATACGGACAGGGAGGAGTACAACGATGATCATTTCATAATTCTCCCGGGCATAGAAATTGCCATGGAAGAGTGTGGTCACATAGACAAATGTCATCATGCTGTAGGCATCCACAGATCCTTTGATGGAGAGCAGGGGAGCAGACATATGGAACGCTTCCGTCATGGAGCAGACTTTCAAGGGTCTTTGAATCAGCTGATGGATGCCGATTACATGGCCATTTACTGCCATCCTGTGTGGTCAAGGGCTCACTTTCAAGATTTAGCTGAACTTGACGGCTTCTTTGCCATGGAGATATATAACAACGCCTGTGAGCTGGAAAGCCGTACGGGGCTTGCTGTGGCGTATTGGGATTTTCTCCTTAGAAAAGGGAGACGTGTGTGGGGTGTAGCAAGTGATGATGCCCATCATATACTAACCGACCGCTGCGGCGGGTGGGTGATGGTGAATGCTCCCAGCCTGACGAGGGCTGACATTACCAAGGCCCTATATGAAGGTAGATTCTACTCCTCTACAGGGCCGCAGATCTATGCCTTTGGCATTCGAGGAGACAAATGCATAGTGCAGTGTTCACCGGTAGAATCGATTCATTTCATAAGCTATGAGCGGAGGGGTAGGAGCTATCATGCACATGTAGGTCGGGAGATTTCATCTGCTGTACATACGCTGCACGGTGATGAGACATTTGTCCGGGTTGAGTGTGTGGATAGATACGGCAGGACGGCATGGTCAAATCCCATATTCTTGGAAAAGTAAATTGAGCCTTCTCGCAGTGTTGTTGCATGGAGCGAGGGCCAACTCCTCTTCATGATAGACTCACTGGTCTCGGAAAGTTGGCAGCTGTGACTTTTTAACGCTCGTCTCAAGTTTACTAGCGCCTTTCCACAAGGTGCCGCGGGCTGACTCCTGGCAGCTAGCTAGGAGTCAGCCTGCTTCGGCTTGCTTTTTCAGAGTATCTTATAGGTATTGGGGCTCTCTTCCTTAGCTTGATACATTGCCTCCCGGACTAGCTCTAAAGCCGGCTTTAGCTCATTGATATCCTCGGGGACTTTCGCTATTCCTACGCTGACTGAGAAGGCAAAGGTAGTATCATTCCAAGCTACCGGCTCATGTGAATAGGCCAAGATTCTCTGGGCAATGTCTTCGACGGCTTGCAGTTGGTCTTGTCCCGTAATCACAATGAACTCATCAGCCGCGATGCGGAAGAAGGCGGTTTCAGGGGGAATGCTCTTTCTGATGCGGGCGGCTGTTTCAGCTATGGCAATATCTCCTGCTTCCCAACCGAGTTCATCGTTTATCTGCACAAGGTTGTCAATATCCACGTCCAATATGTAAGTCCCTTTGGCGTCTAAAATCCGCTTGCTGAGCTCAGACAAATCGTATTTAGGAACTGGTGCCATTGGGTCTCCTCCTTTCCCGGAATTGGGGGTCAAGATGATCTTGGGGTAGAGATGGGAAAACCGGTTCTGTCGCCTGAAAGAAGACGGTGAAGTCCGAAAATGTCTGCGGAAAGCCCGGGAGAAGCTTTCGACACTGCTGTACTGGTATGCAAAGGCTAGGTCTGTTATGGGAGTCTTGGAGTGGATGAGGTCGTAGGCGGCGCTGCAAAGCCTGCGCCTTGTTATATATTCCTTGAGGGAGCAGCCGAATACCCTGGTAAACATCCGGTGCAGGTGGGATAAGGATATACAAGCTGCGGTCGCGACATCTTCAAGGGATATGGGATTTGTAAGGTTCGCTTCGATGTACTCCAAGGCCATGATCAGGCTGAGGAACCTATGCATAGAGCTTCCTCCTCTCCCCAAGCCTTCACCCAGCTCAATGGTAGCATTAATTGCCGTCCAATGCTTGACTTTTTCTATCATTTTGGGAGCAGCATCTGCCGGAGTGAGCTTCTCCCGGTTACGGAGATTATACCTAGTTAAATCTCTATTAAGCCCCCTGGACTACTTCGAGAGCTGAGAGATAAAGCAAAGCCTCGATAGCCGACAGAGTCGAAATAGCCGAGCGGTGGATCAGTAAGGGATATGAGACCAGTATGATCCTAGGCTTTGTGGGCCTGTCCCGCTGTACTTACTGCGCAGTCGTTGACCATAGAGATGATGATGAAGGGTCGGGGTGAAGACTCCATTCATAAAAAAGCCCCTGCATGGCGTCCTGTTCCGAGATAGATGGTTGAACGGATTGCCAACTCGACAGCAAGAGTGACATACTGGTACTTATGTCTCCGGAAAGCATGGACAGTATGGTTACATGATTGTGCATAGTTGAAGTCACTAAGATGCTGGTTTTTGACTATCGGTAAACCTACTCTACACTTGTTGACACAACTTTATTCCTAATGATAGACTTATTGTGAAGGACAAATGGTATTGCGTAAACGAAGTATATTAACTGATTGTTCCGCCGCGAAGGAGCGTCTGCTGGTGTTCCTGTTCGAGGTTGAGGATAGGTTCTGTCAACCTAAAGACTGATATAGGGAGGGACAGTGTTATGCAGGTTGCGAGATCATCAAACTTCTTCCATCCTTTACCCCACATTGAAAGCATTAAAATGTTAGCAGATAAGGGATTGGATGGCATTGAACTAATATGTGAGTATCCAGATGACATTTTGTACTTCATGCAACCCCATAACTTCTCCACACTTCTCTCGCTGAAAGATGACTACGGTCTTCAATACTACATCCACGCACCCTGGGGAGATACAAATGCAGCTTCTCTAAACGAGGGTATCAGACGAGCATCCGTTGATGATTGGAAGCGGTCGATAGATTTCGCCCATAGTTTGGGCTCCCGCTTGGTTACTGTGCATATCGGCCACCGATCCACATTAGAAAGCAGAGAGGCAGTAAT
>JAAZHE010000102.1 GCA_012510855.1 Bacillota bacterium
GGACAAGATCAGCCGGTGGCAGCTTCCCGATGTAATAATCCTTGATACCGACTCCCGTTTCGATTCACCCCAGGTCGCCTACAAGAAGGTATTTGAGGCCACCAGACTGCTGCAGGCCCTTGGATGTCGACAGTTCTATAAGAAAACCTGTTCAGTGTTTCGAGGAAATATCGGGCCTGAGTTTGATGCCATGCTGGATGCATTGGCCGAAGATTTTGCCGGTATTGTGGTTGGGTTTCCCAAGAATGGCCGCCAGACCATTGACGGTATCCACTACGTACATGGGGTAAAGCTGGAAGAATCCGAGTTTCGTAACGATCCCGTTCACCCTATGGAGAGATCGAATCTAGTCGAAGTCTTGGCCAGCCAGACAAAGCGTGCAGTAGGTCTAGTTAGGCATACGGTGGTTGACCAAGGAGTGGAGCCGCTGCGGGAAGAGGTTGCCAGGCTCAAAGGGCATTATCAATACGTAATCTTTGATGTGGTAGACCAAGGCTCTCTCAAGACGATTGCCAATGCTCTACACCATATGCCGGTTCTTGGAGGCAGTTCCGCATTGGCGGAAGAACTGCCGGTGAGGGTTAGCGAAAGAAGCACCCAGAGTATGAGTTCCTTGCCTCCTGCCAATGGAATGGGGATCTTATGTGCCGCCGGCAGCCTAATGCCCCAGACTAAAGCCCAGGTGGAATACATGCGGCAGAGGGGGGCTTGGGTATTCGAGCTGGATACCTTAAAAGTGCTCGATGAGGGAGAGCGAGCTTTGACAATCCATGAACTCCGCCGCAGGATGGGGTCAGCCCTGCAGCAGGGAGATGATGTTGTCCTCCACACCAGTAATGATCCTAGGATTGTGGCAGAGACCAAGAGGAAGGGTCAGGCACGGGGACAGTCGACTACCGAGGTCTCCCGGCTCGTCTCCGAGGCACTGGCGGAGCTGGTGGCCAATTGCGTAGAGGAGCTGGGGCTCAATCGTCTCCTCATTGCCGGTGGAGATACTTCGGCAGCTGTCTGTTCTAGGCTTGGGATACGGGGAATGCGGGTATGGCAGGAGATAGAGCCGGGGATTCATTCCTGTATATCCCTGGGCGATATGCCGTTATTCTTGGTATTAAAATCAGGCAGCTTTGGGAGTCCGGACTTCTTTGCCAGGGCAATAGACCACTTGAAGGGTGGAGGTGGATCGAAGTACGGTTTGTAGGAATGCCGTGCTTCGATGATCTGCAGTTTGCTCTCCGCGGACTTGAGCTGCCGTGGGGAAAGGATTAGGGAGGTACATATGCGAGGGCTGGCAGTAATCCTTGTCTTTCAATTAGCGGGCGAGGCTTTGGTAGCACTAACAGGAATACCCTTCCCCGGGCGGGTGCTCGGCCTAGTCCTATTATGGCTTAGCCTCATCAAGGGTTGGGTAAGAGTGGAATCGATAGAGGCGGCAGCGGATTTCCTCTTGAAAAATCTAACACTTTTTTTTACTCCCATTGTAGTAGGTGCAGTGGTCTATTGGGATGTATTTACTGCTCACTGGTTTGCCCTCAGCCTTAGTCTCCTCTTGAGTACAGCTGTGGGACTAATTGTGACTGGTAAGGTTGCCCAGCGTTTAGAGAAGGTGGAATCTAGATGATGGCTGGTTTTGAACTACTAACCGACATTGCTTCTTCCAGTACATTTGGTGTGGCTCTTACTGTGTCTATGTTCTTGCTGGCCCAGAGGTTGCACCACCGTTATCCTTCACCCCTTACCCATCCACTTTTGATCAGCAGTTTGGGCATCATCTTGTTTCTAGAAGGATTGGAGATTGACTATTCAAGGTATAACCAAGGCGGACAATTGGTCAGCTTCTTTCTTGGTCCAGTTACAGTAGCTTTGGCCCTTCCCCTCTATCGCCGGACAGAGGCAATACGCGGCAGCTTAGTGGTGATCGTAACCAGCGTCGGGGCCGGTGCAGTTACTGCCATGATGGTTGCGGCTGCTGTGGTTAAGGTTTTGGGAGGAGGGCCCCGTCTGGTCCTTTCCATGATCCCCAAGTCAGTGACTACACCTATAGCTGTGGAGATTTCCCAAATCATCGGCGGCGAAGGGGCTCTGACGGGAGTCTTCGTTGTGTTCACCGGTATCTTAGGGGCAATGTTTGGCCCGGAACTGCTCCGAGCGTGCGGGGTTTGCAATGAGAAGGCGATAGGTCTTGCCTTAGGAACAGCATCCCACGGTATCGGTACGGGCCGGGCCTTTCAGGAAGGGGAGAACATCGGCGCCTTTAGCGGTTTAGCCATGGGATTGGCTGGTCTGATTACTGCACTCCTTGCGCCTTTGGCCGTTGTTGTCCTGAGATGGTTTTAGGGAATGTGCCTCCGGTTCTAGGGCGCGTGTTCAAGGATGTGGGGGAGGGCTCGGTAGGAGTCTATGCCTAAGTCTCGATACTCAACGGGCTGGCCGGGATACCTGACGCTGATCCGGGTTTTTACAGTGACCGCGTCAATTCCTTTGACCACCCTAGTTGTTCCTTTGGGGTGTTGAGGATTCACCCGTCTGATAGACCAGATGGGTTCCCTGTGGAATTCTTTAGAATGCCACTCTACCTTTGGCGGCTGGAACTGCCCATACAAGGCTACGTACAGACGTCCCCCTGTAAACTCAGCCCAGAGAAGAAGAGGGCTATTTTTGTTGTTGCGGAAGCGGAAGTCCTTAGCTCCCCAGGCTATAGTCGCGTCCCGCCCGGGAGGCACATAAGTTACCATCATGCTGTGGGGATGTCTTTCAACCACTTGGAGGTCACCGGCGACTACGACATTGTAAAGACAGGAGGCGATCTTACATACTCCTCCCGCGAGGGTGCCGATGATGTCGGTGCCGATGTAAGTTGGCCCTTTTGCATAGCCCCTTTCTGCCGTGAAGGGTCCAATGATGCTGTTAAGGGATGCGGTCTCACCGGGAGATACCACAGTCCCTGCCAGGTAAGATGCGGCAATAGCTACGTTGATTTCCTCCTCATACATGGGTTCAGAGACTGTGATTCCAAAGGCAGAGATGAGGCGGTTGGCTCCAAGCTGCTTCTGCAGATGGCTCAATTGCTGGGGTTTGTTTGTTGACCAAGGGAGCTCCTTCTCCGTAAGATATCCGTAGGTTTCTTCTTTGGGTGACCAAGACGGGAGCATATGACAGCGGCAGTCTGGCTGCAGGTTGAAGAAGGCAGACTGGACGTTTCCCCCGTTATACGAAATATCCTGGACAAGTGACTGGCTGGTGCAGATAACGGTCTGCGAGATATGGCTGTATAGAAGACACAGGGCGACAATAAGTCCACAGGCGGCATAGTCCCGGAATCTGCCAGCCGGTGGAATTGACGGCTTGAGGCCTTTCATAAATGGCAGTCTTTGGGGCAAATGAACCTCCCCTCCTTTTCCGACGCCTGATTTGTCATTGATAAAATAAATGTATGTAGTGGAAAAGGAGCGTATGCTGCGGGTCAGACTGGAGAATTTCCGTTTGAACAAGCTGCCATTCATGTTATAATAGGGGAGGTTTATTAGGATTTTTGTAGGAGGAGATTGAATGAAGATCCTTGTTATAAACAGTGGGAGCTCATCCCTAAAATACAAGGTTTTCGACATGACCGATGAAAGCGTCCTGGCCTCGGGTCTTGTCGAGAAAATAGGGGTGGCAGGCGACCTCCAGTTGGTGACTTATCAACCCACAGGCAAGGATAAGATTAAGGGCGAAGAGTCGCTACCAACCCACCGGGATGCCTTGCGGCATGTTTTGAATCAACTCTCCGACCCTGAAGTTGGGGTGGTAGACTCCTTGTCAGAGATCCGAGCGGTTGGCCATCGGGTTCTCCACGGCAAGGAGGTTTTTACGGAATCGACACTGATAACTGAGAAAGAAGTTGAAATCCTCAAGACACTAATTGAGGTGGGGCCGCTGCATATGCCGGCCAACATCGGGGGTATTGAGGCCTGCATGGCCCTCATGCCAGACGTTCCCCAAGTTGCAGTGTTTGATACTGCCTTTCATCAGACTATGCCCAAGGCAGCGTATTTATATGCACTCCCCTATGAATATTATGAGCAGTTCGGCATCCGGCGATACGGCTTTCACGGCACCTCCCACCGATATTTGACCCAGCGGACTGCGGAACTCATGGGTAAGAGCCCCGATGAGATTAACTTAATCACATGCCATCTTGGCAACGGCAGCAGCCTTGCGGCAGTCAAGGGGGGCAAGTGTTATGATACCAGCATGGGATTTACTCCCCTAGAGGGGCTAGTAATGGGTACCCGGTGTGGAGATATAGATCCTGCAGTTGTCCCCTTCCTCGGCAATAAGTTGAATCTCACCTGGGATGAGCTCGATACACTGATGAATAAAAAGAGCGGTTTGCTTGGCCTTTCCGGCGTCAGCAGCGACATGCGGGACCTAGGGGCCGCCCGTGAGCAGGGCAATGAACGGGCGCAGATTGCCTTTGATGTGTTCTTGCATCGGCTGGTAGCTTACATTGGCGCTTACTATGTGGAACTAGGCGGAGCCGATGCTATAGTCTTTGCCGGCGGTATTGGAGAGAACGATGCAGAGGTTAGGGAACTCGTCTGTGAGCGGCTGGCTGTTTTGGGAGTTTCCATTGATCGTGAGCTTAACCGCAGTGTAAGAAGCAAGGAGGTTAAGCTTTCCACCGAGGACTCCGCCATCGAAGTCTGGGTAGTGCCTACAGACGAAGAGCTTATGATCGCCAGAGATACCCTGGCACTGTCGAAAGAAGTGGTCCGAGCCTAAGAAGCAGGTCTACAGCGGCGCAAGAGCGAGAAAGCATACATGTCTCTTTGCCGCTGTCTTTAGGTTATCTTTCCTTTGAACTGCTTTAAACTGCTCCTTTGCGGATATGCTTTGGTTGTCTGTGCTTTGAAGGCGGCGGCAGCCCCACTGGGATACGATGACGCCTACCCTCTTCATGGGGAGGGTAGGCCTTTGCCTATTGCTTCTTGTCCCTCGGCCTAAAGGTCACGCACTGGGTTTCTGAGGAGTAGTCGGCCTTATCCTGTTCTGTGAGAGAACCGAATTCCATATCGCCGCGACCGGCCCGCCTGGGTGAAGTCTGGACCGTGGCGACTTGGATGGATTCCGCTCTGCAAACATTGTCGGACCAGTAGACACAGTTTTCTACGGAGCATTTGATTCGTTCCACGGTATACCTCCTTTAGATTGTGGAGTGCGTAGGTGTTCCCTCTTAGTTTTCCTAACCCTGGGGATGTTTATTATGGGCTGACATGACTGCCCTTGAGCAAGCCCGGTCCCGATAGGGCTTGACAAGGCTTCCAGGAGCATGGTATTATCAAGGAGCCGCACGGGCGGCAACAGTTTCGTAACAAGAAGTAAGCTGATGGGGCGGCACTGCTGATGCAGAAGCGGTGTGGTGGAGGGCCAAAGGTCCGATGAAAGGCTCA
>JAAZHE010000103.1 GCA_012510855.1 Bacillota bacterium
TGAGCCTTTCATCGGACCTTTGGCCCTCCACCACACCGCTTCTGCATCAGCAGTGCCGCCCCATCAGCTTACTTCTTGTTACGAAACTGTTGCCGCCCGTGCGGCTCCTTGATAATACCATGCTCCTAGAAGCCTTGTCAAGCCCCGCGAATCACTATTCAATCCGAGGCCGCATATGAGGGAACAGCAAAACGTCACGAATTGACGGCGAATCCGTAAGCAGCATGACCAATCGGTCAATACCGATTCCCAGTCCACCTGCCGGCGGCATACCATGCTCCAATGCTACAATATAATCTTCATCCATCATGTGGGCTTCATCATCACCAGCCTGCCGCTGCTCCATTTGCCTGACAAAGCGCTCCTTCTGATCAATGGGATCATTGAGCTCACTGAACCCATTGGCCATTTCCCATCCGACGATAAACGGTTCGAACCGTTCAGTCACCGACGGATTATCGGGCTTGCGTTTGGCCAAAGGAGAGATTTCCACCGGATGTTCTGTGATAAACACAGGACGGGTAAGCTCTGGCTCCACAAATTCGTCAAATAACTCATTGATAACTTGCGCTTTGCCTGCCCCAGCAGGCAGCTCCAAACCCCGCTCTTCAGCTAGTTTGATTGCTTCGGCATCGTCAACACCCTCAAGGTCCACCCCTGCATACTTCTTGATGGCCTCCAACATGGGTAAACGGGGCCAAGGCGGAGCAAGATCAATGACTTGTCCTTGGAATTCCACTTTGGTCGTGCCTTTGACAAGCATGGCCAAGTGGGCAAACAACTCCTCCGTTAAGGCCATCATGGTGCTGGCATCACCGTAAGCCTCATACAGCTCCACCATGGTGTATTCCGGGTTGTGCTTCGTTGAGATGCCTTCATTGCGGAAGTTCTTGCCGATCTCGAAGACCTTCTCAAATCCCCCGACCAGCAGTCTCTTGAGATAGAGCTCAGGGGCAATCCGCATATATAGTTCCATATCCAGGGCATTGTGATGGGTTACGAAAGGTCGAGCATTGGCACCGCCGGGAATGACGTTGAGCATGGGCGTCTCCACCTCTAGGTAACCCCGGGCCAGCAAGAAGTCTCTAATTCCCTGGATAATCTTGCTCCGGGTAATAAATACCTCTCTTACCTCGGGATTGGCAATCAGGTCAAGATAACGCATCCGATAGCGCAGGTCGACATCTTTCAGACCGTGCCATTTTTCCGGGAGAGGCCGCAGCGCCTTGCTTAACAAGCAGAATTCCGTGATCTCCACACTAATCTCGCCCATGCGGGTCCGAAATACAGTGCCCTTGACGCCGATAATATCGCCCAGGTCCAGTCTTTGATACTGATTGTAAAGCTACTCACCGAGGGTGTTGATTTTGATGAACAGCTGGATGGAACCCGACCCATGTCAGAGATCAGCAAAGCTGGCTTTACCGTGACCCCTCTTGGCGATTATTCTTCCGGCGATAGAGACTGTCTGCCCTTCTAGGGCCTCGAACTGGGACCGGATCTCCTCAGCCGTGTGGGTTCGATCATATCTTTGGCCGAAGGGCTCAATACCTTCGGCTCGCCATTCCTCCAGTTTCTGCCTACGAATTAACATTTGGTCATTAAGATCTTCTACGCCAGCAGTCCCTTCTCCCAGAATACTCAACAGCCTTCCCCCTCCCTGCGCAGCATTGCACCGTTCCTCGAGGTTCACCTCAAACGGAGACCACCCAAAATCTTTTCTGCATCAGACCCTTTACTGCCTGCCGTTAACTGAAATGATTTGATACCGAACCATTCCAGCAGGCACTTCCACTTCTATAATATCCCCCGGTTTCTTGCCCAGCAACGCTTTGCCCACCGGAGACTCGTCTGAAATCTTGGCCTCTCCAGGGTCAGCCTCAGCGGAGCTGACTATCATGTACTCAAATTCGTCCTGATATTCCAGGTCCCTAAGCTTCACTCTGGAACCGAGCCCGACTACCTCTGTTTGGATGTCATCTTCGCTGATCAATCGGGCATTCCTCAGCATCTTTTCCA
>JAAZHE010000104.1 GCA_012510855.1 Bacillota bacterium
AAAATACCCCAACGGAACACGGAAGAGATCTCCCTTCGACTCTTTTCCACTCTTGTAGGGGTTTTCCTGCTGCTTTATCTATAAGAAAGAGGTCAAGTTTCAGCTCAGTTGGTGGGCAGGAACTCCTCCTGCCAGGTCGAAACCTTCTATAACCTCTTAGCAGCGTTTGCCAGCAAGGGATGTAAGTAAACAGAAAGGAGAACTACCGACATGCGTCTAGGAGATCTATATCAGCTAGCCATCAATTTAGGGATAGAGGCTGATCCCCGGGGAAAAGAAGCAGTTGAAAAGGCATTGCAAAAGGTCCGGGATCAATTCGACAAGCTGGATGCCGATGAAAAGGAAGAGTTCGATCAAGAGAAACTGATCAACCCCTATGGTGATACCCGGATTTCCTACGGCGATCCGGACTCGGAGGTCAAGCGGCTCATCGCGGGCGTTGATGTGGATGTTGCGGATCTGATGCTGGCTGACCACCTGCGCCGCCACGGGAATCCCATTGATTTGGTGGTTTCCCACCATCCAGCGGGGCTTGCTTCCATCCACTTCCCCGATGTCATGTATATGCAGGCCGACATGATGCAGGCAGTTGGCGTACCCATCAATGTGGCAGAAGGTATCCTTGCCGGGCGCATCGACGAAGTGCGCCGCCGGATGCTTCCCGCCAACCATTACCGGGTAGCCGAGGCTGCAAGGCTCTTAGGTATGCCACTGATGTCGGTGCATACACCTGCAGATAACAATGTACAGAAGCTGGTCCAAGCCCACATTGATTCCCGGGCTCCCGAGACCCTAGGGGACCTTATCAAGGTTCTAAAGGAGATCCCAGAATACAAGGAAGCCGCTAGACGGAATACTGGGCCTACGGTTCTCGTGGGCAAGAAGGAAAACCGGTGCGGCAAAGTCGCAGTTGTGATGACAGGCGGTACCGGTGGACCCAAGGCGGACATCGAGGAATTTGTCAAAGCCGGAGTGGGAACTGTTGTTGAGATGCACATGACCGATGAAAAAGTGGAAGAAGCTAAAAAACATCACCTCAATGTGGTAATCGCCGGCCATATGGCCAGCGACTCCATCGGAATGAACATCATTCTGGATGAGTTCGAAAAGCGGGGCGTAGAGGTGCTAACCTTTTCCGGAATTATCCGCCACCGCAGGTTTTAACCTCCAACGAGACTGATGAGCCCTAGGTCAAGAGGCAGCGTGTTTAATGAATGGAACAGCGGTTGGGGAACACCTCCCAACCGCTTCTTGCTTGCTTTCTAAGCCTCTATCCCCTCTAATGCCTGCGGCCTAAGCTCCCGCCTGTGGAGGAACGCAGCCAAAGCCACCTGGATAACTCCCAGGACAGGTGCAGCCAGCATTCCATACCTGAGGCCCACCACGTCGGAAAAGGCTCCCACCAAGAAGGGCATCAGCATGCCTCCGAGGGAGGCCGCGGTAATTATGTATCCAGACACGGTGCCGATCATTTGTGGAAAGAGGCTGGTTCCACAGGCCACAGCTATGGGGAAGATCCCGGCTAAGAACACTCCTGTGAGCGCAAGGAAGATCCCTATCAACCACAGATTCTGAACCAATGTCCCCAGGGTGACAAATACGAAGCCCCCCAGAGAGCAGACTAATAACGTAGCGGAATACCCCAGCCGCTCAGAGACATTTCCCCAGAACAATCTGCCACCAGTAATGCCCACGCTGTACGATGTTAGGATCAATGAAGCGATGTAGACTGAGGCAGCAAGTTCCCCAGATAGATAAGTATTCACCCAGCCCATGATGGTGTGACCCACACCGTTATAGGTAAACATGATGCCAGCCAGCATCCAAACTTCCTTGGAGGCGAGAATCCGGGTACGCCCGGCTTTCAGCTGCTCACGCCCCAGCTTCTTGCCGCCGGCCACCTCTGGATAGACCTGCCGGGAGGCAAAGGTCAGATAGCCTGCAGAGGCTAGAGCTACACACAGGAAAAGCAGCCGCCAAGAGTTCAAGACATCCAGGAAAAAGGCAGCCACCAAAGGACCGGTCAAGGAGCCAAGTCCAAAGAAAACGTGGAGCCTATTTAGGGCAAGCCCCCGTCTTTCGGTATATAGATCAGAAATGAGGGCATTGGCGATTCCATCGATCATACCCAAACCTGAACCAAACAGGGCAGCGCCAATGATCTGGCCAAGCCACAGGGGACTGAGTCCATAAAGAGCTGTACCTGCACAGCTGAGAACGGCTCCCAAGATAATTACCGGTTTGCGGCCCACCCGATCAGACCAGCTGCCGGTCAAAAAAACCGACACCAGCCGCCCCAAACCCTGGGAGGTGAAGACCACTCCCGCGGCAGCCAGTGTCAACCCATACTCCTGGATAATGACAGGCATAACCGGTCCCATTATATTGACCGTCAAGCCGTTGAGAATTAGGGCTAGATAACCAATGGATGTCAAGGATCTTCGATTCACTAAACTACCCCTCCCAACCCCAGCCTCCCTGCATCGCAGGGAGACTGCACCTCTCTTCCCGGTTGATCTTCTGCTTTCACTTTTTTATTCCTGTAACCCCTTGGCAGAAATCCTCTGGAATCCTCAAGTATTCAATAATCAGGATTCAACAACAAGATAGAAAGGGCCCCTCACCGATGGAGCCCCAGAAATCGGAAGACCATGACTTTATCTCCCTTTTTTGCCTTACCCTTTGATGCCGGTGATCGCGATACCCTCAATGAAGGTGCGCTGAGCGAAGAAGAATAGGATCAGGATGGGAATTACCACCAAAGTAGATGCCGCCATCAACAGCTCCCATTCAACCCAGTTGGTAGTTCTGTACATTTGCAGGCCGATGGCTAGAGTGTACTTCTCGTTGGACTGAAGGTAGATGAGAGGACCGAGGAAATCGTTCCAGCTGCCAAGAAATTGGAAAAGGGCCACAACCGCCAGTACAGGTTTGGAAAGGGGCAGGACGACTCGGGCGAAGATGCCAAGCTCTGAGGCACCGTCAATCCTCGCGGCATCGGAGAGTTCTGCTGGGATGGTCATAAAGAACTGACGCAGCAAGAATATGTAAAACGCGTTTCCCAAAAAGGCCGGTACAACCAGGGGCTTAAAGGTATTGACCCAACCCAGCCGCGCAAAGGTAACAAAGAGGGGAATCATGGTTACCGGGAAGGGCAGCATCATAGTGCTTAAGATCAAAATCAAGAGAACATTGCGCCCCGGCCAAGGAATCTTGGCTAGACTATAGGCCACTAGGGTGCTGGACAGCAGTGTACCGATGATAGAAAGGACGCAGATGGTTATCGTATTTTTCAAATACAAGGCGAAGGGAATCGCGTTTACCGCTATCTCATAGTTATCCCACTTGGGAGGCCACGGGAACCACACCGGCGGATAAGCCATCACCTGGGAAGAATCCTTTAGGGATGTGGTCACCATCCAGAAAATCGGGGCAAGGAACAGCAAGCTTATGGCGATGAGCACAACCCGACCCAGAATTTGAGTGCGCAGTTCCTGCATCCGTTTGGATCCATACCGCCTTGCAGCCATCGCCTATCGCTCCTCTCCTTGATAGTAAACGAATCTTGCTGAGGTCTTCATGACAACTAAAGTGGTAATCAGTGCTAGAATAAACAACAGCCAGGCCATTGCAGAAGCATAACCCATTTTCCCGTAGTTGAAGGCGTTGCGGTAAAGGTACAGTACATAGAAAAGGGTTGAGTTAGCCGGACCGCCGGCTGTCATAATATACGCCGGAGTGAAGACCTGAAAAGCGCCGAACAGAGCCATTATCACGTGAAACAGTACTACAGGAGAGATCATGGGCAGTGTAATGTACCGGAATTTTACCCACCAAGTGGCGCCGTCGAGATCGGCCACTTCGAAAAGGCTCCTTGGTACGTCGTGCAGGGAGGCGAGGAAAATCATGGCTGATCCACCAGCTCCCCGCTGGACCATCAGCACGATGGAGAACTTAGCCCACTTGGGATCGCTCACCCAAGCAGGCCCCCAGATTCCGATTTGTTCCAATAGAAGATTGACCAGCCCGTATTCCGAATTGAGCAGCCACAGCCAAATAAAGGACGAAGCAAAGGCCGGCACAATATTAGGAATGTATACACAAGTCCTGTAAAAGGAGATCTCCCTAATCTTGAGGTTAAGAGCCAGAGCTAAGGCCATGGCCACAACAAACCCCAAAGGAACCGCCAAGACTAAGTAGTAAAGAGTATTGTACAGTGATTTGTGAAACAACTCATCTTTGGTGATCATGTGGATATAGTTGCCGAGACCGACGAATGCCGTAATCTCTAGGCCTGTAAATTCAGTGAAACTATAGTACATAGAAGCGAGGATGGGATAGACCGTAAAAAGCGTAAAACCCACCAGCCACGGCGACGCAAAGGCCAAACCGAGGAGGATGCTGCGGGTCTCTTGTTTTGTCCACCTCAATGCTCTTCGCCCCCTATCTTCCCAGTCTGCTCAAGGGACCAACCGCGACAAGGCCTTCCGGTCTAGGCCTCCCTTCCGTTCTTTGTTATTCAGCTTTCTATGTACATTCTGCTGCAACCCCGCCATTGCACCTCTCTTGCGATCATCGGTGGGGAGGAAACCCTCCCCACCGGTTAATGAGTGTTCTTTTAGAAGTGTTTATCCAGCTCGGGCTGTACCCTCTCCACTACATCGTCCAAGGCCTGCTGCGGAGTTTTGTCGCCGTTGATTACATAATCTCTAGCGGAGGTGAGTTCATCCCACAGCAAAGCTCCCACCGGCAGCGCAGGACGGGACCGGGCAAAGGGCAGCATGTTCAAGAAGATTTCGTGATAGGAATCTGCGAACAGGTCTTTGCGGTCCAGCATGTTCTTAAGGGTTGGCAGATGAGACGTATCTCGAGTATAGATCTCCTGACCCACTGGTCCTGTGGCAAAGCGGGCGAACTCAAAGCCGCCTTCTGGGTTCTTGGCCCCTCTGGGAACGGCCATTGCCCAGCCGCCCGCCCAGGTGGTGGGACCTACACCGGCTTTGACAGGTATATTGGCTACTCCATACTCAACATCTGGGCCGAACCGGGCGAGACCTGCGATCTTCCAGTCTCCGTCAATGATCATGCTGATCTTACCGGAGATGAAGGGATCCTGGGCTTCCGAGCCGAAGGCGCTGGCAAAGCCCTGGATAGCCGCGATCCCGTATTCTTGTGCTATCTTCTGCTGCCAGGCAAAGGATTCCACAATGCGGGGCTCATTGACGGTTAGCTTACGGGCATCATAGTCGTAGAATTCACCGCCGAAGGCCCAACCCCAGGTGTAGTGCCAGCCTTGGCCGAGCCAGGGGATCAGACCAATCCGCTCAAAGCGGCGCTCACTGATCCGCTTGGTCAGTTTAGCCATCACCATTTCCAGTTCATCAATGGTGGTCGGCGGTGCTTCGGGATCTAGTCCAACCTCCCTAAAGTCTGCTTTGCGGTAATACAATCCCCGGGTATCTGTATCGAATGGCAGTGAATAGATTCTTCCTGCCCAAGTGGATTCCTCAATGGCGAATTCCAGAAATTCATCTTGCGGTTTCCAGCCGGCCCGCTCGATGAAGGGCGTCAAGTCGGTTAAGGCACCGGCTACCGCTCTTTGAGCTGTGGTAAACCGGTCGATGAGATACACATCGGGCCCTGTGCCGGCGGCGACAGCTGTCATCAACTTGGCTATGTCTGTCTCACTCCCGGGCACGATGGTCATTTCCACTTCATATTTGTCTTGGCTTTCGTTGAACTTCTGGACAATC
>JAAZHE010000105.1 GCA_012510855.1 Bacillota bacterium
CATTGGAATGGATCACCTCCTACTCCCACAAGTATGATGTCAACAAGATCGTAGCCTTTGAGTCGGGAATTTCCGAGGAGAGGGCTGGCGCACTGGATCCCTTCATCTCCGAGAAGAAATCCATGGAGCAGCAGGGTCAGTGGGTGATCATCAACATCGCCAACTACGCTCCTGAAGGCTTTGAGTACGGCCTTGCTCCCTTCACTCCCTACCCCGAAGGCGGTCGGAAAGGCGGAATCTTAGTCCGCTCTGCCTACGGCGCCCTGGCTATCCCCAAGGGCACCAAACATCCGGAGGCTGCTCTGGAGTTCATCAAATTCTGGATTGGCTACGGCTACGAAGCACAGCGGGCTAAGATCTTCGAGTGGGGTGCTTGGATGCCCTTGGATCGGGAGCAGAAGATCTGGGAGCACAGCACAACCGTCCAGTATCTGCAGCAGTTCCCACAGTTTGACGTATTCCGCAACATCCTCAGTATGCAGAATTGGTCTGTCATGAAAACCCCGGTGGATTCCTTCCTCTTCGACCGGCTGACCGCCGCCAAGGACTATGCCCGGCTGTTAGAGAAGACGCCGCAGCAGGCTCTGGATGAAGCAGCTGCTGAGGTGCTGAAAGAATACGAAAGGATACGCCGGTAAAGTGACAGTTAACTCCTGCGGGGGCTACCCCGCAGGAGTCTACTTTAACCCAAGGAGTGATGGTAATGATCAACCGAAAGGCCATCGGCCAGATATCGAGCCACCTGCTGCTCATCTTCTTTTCCGCGCTCTTTGCTCTGCCATTGTTTTGGCTGATCTCTACATCACTAAAGCCCAACTCGGAGATCTTTATCTTTCCTCCCAGGTGGTTTCCCAGCGAGGCCTTCTGGGGCCATTACCGAACGGCCATCGAGTTCATTCCTTTTTTCCGGTACTTATTTAATACCCTATACATCTGCGCCCTGAGTGTGATAGGCAGTGTCGTTTCTTGTTCCCTAGTGGCCTACGGCTTTTCCCGCATCGAATGGCCCGAGCGGGATGCCCTGTTCATGGTCCTGATTGCCACCATGATGATTCCCTTTGCTGTCACCATGATTCCGCTGTTTATCATTTTCAATAGATTGAGGTGGATCAACACCTTTAGGCCCTTAATTGTTCCGACTTATTTCGCACCGGCCTTTTATGTCTTCTTACTCAGGCAGTTTTTCTTGACTATACCCCTGGAGCTTTCCGATGCCGCCCGGATCGATGGAGCCTCGGAGTTTTATATTTACCTGCGGATTATTCTGCCCCTAGCCAAACCGGCCTTGGCTGTAGTTGCGCTGTTTCAGTTCATCGGTTCTTGGAACGACTTCTTGGGGCCTTTAATCTACCTTCGGAGTACAGAAAAGTATACCTTGGCTTTGGGACTGCAGCAGTTCCGCAGTGCCCTCTTGACGGAATGGGGAGGCCTCATGGCTGCCAGTACCTTGGTGACGCTGCCGATTATCGTGCTGTTCTTCTTCACCCAGAGGACCTTTATCCAGGGTATTTCTCTCACGGGACTGAAGGGGTAAGTGACTATCAACTCCACGAAAAGGGAAATTTGCCGAAAACAGCGAATAGTTATATGCAATCTATCATGCCAATAGATTCCGTCGGGTCTTGGGGGAGGGAGAACTGATGCGGTGCCTGGATGAGAGGCTTGATGAACTGCAGGACATAACTCCGTATTTCATCAAGGTGATGCAGAGGATTGCAACTCCCGACTGGGAGATGTCCCAAGCGGTGCCTGACACCCACAGCCTGTTTTTCGTGTACGGGGGCTGGATGATCCTAGATGCAAACGGGCGGGAATATACCGCGTCCCGGGGGGATCTTGTGTATTTTTCGCCTGGCGAACCCCGCCGCATAAAGGCTGCCCGCCACTCACCCTTTCACTGCTACGAAGTGGATTTTCTCTATGCCCGGCTGGAGTGGAATGACTTCCGCTGGAACGTGACTGAACCGCCCCTTTCCTTGGCCACGGTAACCCATATTGATGACCCGTCTTTGGTATCCCGACTGCTGGAGCTCTTTTCTGATCTCGTTAAGGAACGGCAATCCACAAGGCCCAACCGCATCAACTACTGCCGGGCCCTGTTTACCGATATACTCATATCAGTGCTGATCACACAAGGGGAGCTGCAGGTGAACTATGACAAAATCCGCAAGGTGGAAAGGATTATCAAATACCTCATTGACCACTACGATGAGGCCATTTCCCTTAAAGAACTGGCGGACCTTAACGGGATCAGCATCCCCTCTACCAATAAAATCTTCAAAGAGGTGACCGGCACCACCCCCTTTGATTAC
>JAAZHE010000014.1 GCA_012510855.1 Bacillota bacterium
AGGTTTGCCGTTCAAATACGTCGAAGTGCCCTTAACCTGAAATACATACTTGCTAGCCATTATGGAACCTCCTAATACTATGATTGTTTATCCAAGGAGTGATAACAGGTACCGATTAGCCTTGATAGGATCCCTTTCGTGAAGCATTGCATCCATTTCTTCTTGATCGATCCGTTCAGCTAATGCGATCAGCTTCTTCTGGGCAAGGATTGTTGTCTCAAAGGTTTCAACGACATCATGTTCACGGGGAATCACATCTGCTGTCAGCCAGCCGTTGAACTCAAATCTACGGAGATAATAGAAGAATTCCACTTGGTTCCATAGATTCATACTGCCGGGCAGCATGTCCCAGTCAGCGGTTCCGTCATTGTCATTGGTGTGTATGCAAAACAGCCGACCATGGGCTTGCAAAATCGACAGGCTCTTTGCCGGGTTTTCCCGGGCCTGAAGTGCATGACCGACATCCAGGGTTACACCGATGGCATCGCTGCCCACTGCTTGACACGCTGCCAGGGCCTCTGCCGCTGTGCCGAGAAAACAGCGAACCCTTGGATCCGCGAACTTGTACTCTAGGGACAGCTTAATATCTGGACGAAACTCCACTGCCTCCTGGAGCGTCTCAACCATCCAGTGCCATGCCTTCCAATAATCTTGCTCGAAAAGATAGTCATAGCCATCATTGAGGGGGCATGTCGTCACGAGGGAGCAGCCGAGGGCTTCAGCGGCAAGCTTGGCCTCCTTGCACCATTCAACAGCTCGACGCCGGATCTTAGGGTCGGGAGAAGTCAGGGAGCCCCTGAACCACTCTGGCCCTCCTCGCAGTTTGAGGCTGACGGCCGAAACCTCCAGTCCAGCCGAATCAAGCAGTCTCTTTAGCCGCCCAACATCTTCACAGTCAGCGGGCCAGCTTACCTCCACTCCATCCAGACCCTCGATTTGGCCGGCCAGTTCGATCTTTTCTTCCAAGCTCCTGTGGGGCTGGTACTCCATGAATCTGTTCCGCATACCCCCCAAGAAGCTAGTAATTACCGCATATTTTATTTTCAAGCCCCTCACCTCCAGGCATAATCATCAAGTCATCTGGGTTTTCTTATTGAGCTTCAAGTTGACAATGGTGATTGCCAGAATAATTACAAACAGGACATATGCTGCAGCTGAGGCGATCCCGAATTCGTTATACATAAATCCTCGCTCATACAGGTATAAGACTATGGTTGATAAAGATCGTGAAGGCATGCCCAGCTCTGTGCCAAACATGTACACCTCATCAAAGCGCTGCAGGGCCTTTATCGTGGCAGTGATAACTAGGAAAGCAATGGTAGGCTGCAGAAGCGGCAGGGTAATATGGAAAAACTGTTTTCTGCCGTCAGCACCGTCAATTTCCGCGGCCTCGTACAACTGACGGGGAATTGACTGCAGACCAGCCAAGACAATTACCATTCTATATCCGAGTCCGTGCCAGACAGTCATTAGAACAATGGAAAGTTTCGATGTAGAAGGGTGTGCGATCCACTTTGATGTTGGTAAACCCACCAATTTCAATATGTAATTCAGAGGACCATAGTTAACATCGAACAAGTACGACCATACAACGGAAACCGCTACGATTGAAGTTACGTGAGGAAGATAATACAGTACCCTTAGTATGTTTCTCCCACGGATCTTCTTGTTAAGGAGATTAGCCAGCAGCAGAGCCGGAGGAATCCCAAGAAGTACATGAAAAAACCCTAGGTAGAAAGTATTGTAAATAGCAAGCCAGAAGTTGCGATCGGTCAGGATCGTCTTGTAGTTTTGTAATCCTACAAATTCCTGATAGTAAAGGTCCGTTATGAAAAAGCTCAGTCTAAAAGACTGCACCACTGGATATAGCAGAAACACTGCAAACAGTATGCAAACAGGCGCTACAAATAAGTACCACTTCCGGGCTTTCCAAATTTCCCTAAGGATGGATGTTCGCTTCACTCCAGTTTGCCCCCCTGAGGGCGACAGATAGGGGTTATGCTCAAACCCCATATCTGTCGCCTTCATTCAAGATTGACTCTTTATTAACCTGTGATGGTTGTTACCAGGTCCACAGCGGATCATTCATCGCTTCTACAACACGAGACTGTAGATCTGCTTGAACTTGTTCGACAGTTTTCTCCAAAGCAAGAAGGTTACCTATTTCCTCACGAATGACTGAGCGCACCTTCACCCAGTTATCTACCAAGTTAGGGGTTGAACTCATAAATTGCTCATGAACCACAAACAGTTCCGGGATGCTGTTCACTGGAATGTCTTTGTCTGGTGAAACAATTGGATGAGAGACATTCCAGTCATACCAGCGCTGTACCACTGGCCAACCGCTTATTTGCTGCTGGAAAACGATCATCTGAGCATCGTCTGTTGCGCCAAACTTGAGCCATTCCCAGGCAGCGTCCTTGACGCGGCTGCGTTTGTCCATAGCCCACCCGTGGAAGAATGCGGGCCCGCCTTTGCCTGTAACTGGATTCTTGGGTAATGCAGCGATACCAATCCTGTCCCGGCGTGGAGCTATTTCAGGTAAGACAGTATCGGCACCCATTCCAATTACAATAGCATAAGGGTTAATGTCTGTGGTAAACTGCGGGGGAGTACCTGCAGCTGCTAAAACTTCAGGTCCAGCAGCTCCCGCTTCCACTAGTTCAACCATGGTCTCCAGTACCTCAGTAACCTCAGGAGACTCGAAGTAAGCTTCCTTGCTTCCAAATTCATAATCGAACACGTCTTTTCCAAGGCTTCCAATAAATGTCGGGAAGTAGTAATCCATGGGATTAGCTCTCAATGCTAAGCCGTAGGTTTGCTCACCCGTCATCGGATTGATGCCAGTCATCTTTAGAGCGAGTTCTTTGAGATCTCTAATTGTGTAATTCCCTTCCGGATCGAGATATTCGCACCCGTATGCATCAAAGATGGACTTATCATACATGACGTACCGTGCATCTGCGTCGAACGGAATCGCATATAGGTGTAACTGGCCTTTCCTATCAGGTCGGTACCCGATTGCTAGAACATCAGGGAAGAACTGCTGCAAGAATTCAGGACCCTCTTGTTCAGCATACTTCTCCAGAGGTTCAAGATATGCGTCATTGTAAGTTATTGGGAGCAGCTGTGGAATATAGTACACATCATACTGGGCTGCCCGTATGTTGGAAAGCATTTTGGCGTAATAACCATCCCATGGGATGACGTCCATCCGAACACTGATATCCGGATGTTTGCTTTCAAAGGCTTCGATAAGTAACTGACTCGCTTCATAGGACATACCAATTCCTAATACATTGAGGTTAGTCTTGGCAAGAATGGTTACATTCGAGCACAAAAGGACGCCTAACGTTAGAACCAAAACGAATACTAACAATCTGCGATTCATTTTCACCTTCCTTAAGTCTTGTTACCGATAGAGCGCACTTGGACACCTCTCTGATGTTTTCCAATCATCACCTTCCTTTGCCCAGCGATTTCACGAAAAAGAAGCTCATGCCTTAAGTCCAGAGACTGCAATTCCTTCAATGATGTACTTCTGGGCACATAGGAAAACAGCAATTACCGGAACCACAGCGATTGTAGCACCCGCCATGAGATTGCCCCATTGAGCCGTATATTGCTGCCTAAAGTTCATTAGCCCCAGTGGGAGAGTATATAACTCTTGCCGTGACGTCACAATCAGCGGCCACATGAAGCTGTTCCAAATCCCAACAAAGGTCAGCATAGATATGGTTGCAATTGCCGGTTTAGATAGGGGCAGCATTAGTGACCTATAAATCAGCCAATCACTCCACCCATCAATACGGGCTGCTTCAATTAGCTCATCAGGAATGGATGACATAAATTGAATTAGCAGGAAAGTGCTATACGCGCTTGGAACAACCGGCAGGATCAGGGCCCAATATGTATTGATCATGCGGAATCTAAGCATTAAGTCGAACATGGGGATAATGGTCACTTGCATTGGGACCATCATCGTTGCTAGCAGTAATACAAACAGAACGTTTTTGCCAGGGAAGTTCCCTTTAGCAAAGGCATAGGCCGCCAGAGAGGAGACAAAGATCTGCAGCACCGTTGCAGAAACTCCTGTAACAACACTATTGTAGAAATACTTGCCAAAGGGAACAACGGACATTGCCTGTACGTAGTTGGACAGTGTAAATTCCTTTGGGATAAAGCGAGGTGGATAAGGCAGGTTTATATTGGCACTAGCTTCCAGACTTGTGACTACCATGAAAATGAATGGTGCTATCATGACAATAACGCCAAGCCAGAGTATCGCATAAATTAGTGTTTTGCTGGCGCGATCTGCGAATCCGTTTCGCATAGCACTTCCTCCCTACTGCAGCCTAGGATTTTTCTCAAACAAGCACTAAAGCCCACTATTCATCCATTCTCAGAGTCAACGATTCCCGCGTGGGGAGACTCACTTATGTAGACGCTTCCAGCTTGAAGACATTGAACCCTCAACCCACCTCACTGGCTTCTGGTCCCGTCATAAGGTCTCGAAGCACGGAGACGACAGTGCTGGGACTCGAAAAAACCTTCTTACCGGTCAGCTTTTCTACTTGCGACAACACTCGAGCCACGGAAACTTGAGCTAAGACGATGGCATCAATGTCCTCTAGGTTTTCTGAGCGTATTTTTTCAAGCACGATGCGGTCGTGCTCTTCCGGCTTTCCCTCCCGCAGGAATCGATGGGCTCCTTCACAATAGATAGTCCTGAGCTCCAGGTCACGCTTATTCTCATCTGCTTTTTGGCTCAGCAGCAATGATGTTGGCCCTATTGTTGTTTGCTCTGTAGCTACAATCGCAAGCCTTCTCCCCGCGTGAACTGCTTCTTCTGCCATCCTTTCATCAACCTTGATCACGGGAACTGTCACCATGGTTCGAGCAGAGTCCACACAAGGACTGAAAGAAGAGCCTGTTACCAAGATCAGCTTGGGATTTGCCCTTGTAGCTTCAATTACCATCTGCGCAAACCGCCACCGGATTTCAGGAGTGATCACCCCAGTATCCAGAAGCTCGGCCAATAACGGCTCATTCAGCATGTGGAGAATGTCGTACCGAGCATCTATGTCCCGCACCAGTCTATCCATGATGGGTATGACTACATTAGTACCGTGAATCATCACAATCCGATCAGTTGTCCTGTCCAAGACTGTCCCTCGTTTCTTGCCGAATTAGTTGTGGCAATTCATGATAACCCTCTCTGCATCAAATCAGTCATACTCTAGTTTCAACAACTCTTCAGCAACTTGACCAGCCTTAATAATATGCAGCAGCATGGCTTCACCAGCAGCTTCAGCCTCCCGGTTGCGAAGGTGCTTAATGATTGGTTTGTGTTCCTCGATTGCCTCCTTCAGCCTGATATTTGAACGGAGGGAAAGATATCGAACACGGCTGTTGCGGTCGTAGGCATCAACCAGAATCTGCTCAAGGTACCTGTTGTCACAAAACTGAGCAATTGTCGTATGGAATCTGCGGTCATTTTCCATATGCTTTTCAGGATCAATGGGCGGCTGCAGGTTTTGGTACAAGAGGTCCAACTCTTCCAAGACATCATCTGGAATCCGGAGTGTAGCCAGCTTTGTCACCAAGGGCTCCACCACCTTTCGGACCATGAAGATGTCCTGAATATCCTTGACTGTTATATGCTCTACAAATATGCCTCGCTGTGGATAAACCCTAACAAGATTTTCCTGCTCAAGTAGGTTGATCGCATCCCTAATAGGTGTTCTGCTGACACCTAGTTCCTCCATCAGGTCCCGCTCCGACAACGGCATGCCGGGCGCAAACTCACACTTGATAATCTTTTCCTTTAGGTACGCGTAGGCTTTGTCTTTCAGGCTTTGCCTTTTTGGGGCGCCTTTTGCACCTTGTGGGCCATATCCCATGTTTAAGATGACTTTCCCCATCAAACTCATCCTTTACTTACTTTGGTACCTATAATTACCACTTCGGGAGCAATCCCGCAGGGAAATATACAACTGGTATATCAGTGGTATATTGTGGTGTTCTTCACAGGTCGTTGAATTCCTGCCAGATAATCCAATTTTTTCTGGTTATCGTTGACGAAGACGATAAGGAGGCAATGGAAGGCCGGATAGAAGCGAAACTCGAGGCGTAAAGGGGACTACAAGGTCATTAGGAATCCTAGGTATTCCGCGCTTTTGAGGGTTTGACCAGTCCAAGCAAGGAGCCGCAAGGCCAACGAAGAATTGAAGTTTCCTTTACTGCTTTTTCCGATTTATCTGACTTCAATCGTCCATAATCATCGTATCTGATACGAGATAGTCGATACGCTACAGGTACTCTGAAGCACCAGGAGGTGATATCTCGCCAGAGAGATCGCAGGTGGTTGGGCTGGATCGGAGAAGCCGTTTACCTTGTTAAAACTAGTCAAGTGATCTACCGCCTCCATGGGAGGCAAGAAGGAGGATGCGAACATAATGAGAAGACTGACCTGCTTATTGCTTGTAGGAGTGTTGGTGCTCGTTCTGTCAAGTGTGGCGCTGGCTAAGCTGCCTGAGAAAACACTAGATATTTACCTGACGGTACATCCCCACGCGGAAATGGTTCTTAAGCAAACCTCCATCCAGCTTGACCTCTACGATGACAATGATGAATCGGATTACGGATATGCTTACTTCTCAATCAGAAACAATACCCCAATAGACATAGATGTCAAAGCCAGACCGTTTTACAGGCGACCAGATCTCCGCAACCTAGCCCTCGAGTATGAGCTGGAGGTATACAGATGGGTTCCGTTCTTTGGTTACACATGGTGGCAATGCTCCACGGAAAGCTCAGTATTTGACCGTGATGGCAAGTTCTCTAAGGACTTTAGCTTGACAGATAACGTTCTTGATGATTACCGGGTAAAGGCATGGGCCAAGCGAACCGACCTCTGGTGGCTTATTGAGGCTGGAGATTACGAGGCAGAGGTTGTGTTCACTATCTCAGCTCAGAGCTAGCCGCCAGCAACCTTCATCACAGGCTATATTATAAGAGTATGAACTAGACAAGACAGCACTGGGTGATCCAGCCTAGTGCTGTCTTTTTAGTATAGCTCGTCGCTAGAGCAGCTACCTAAACCATTCTGCACCCTGTTCACCCTAAAACCCTACCTTAAAAGCTACCACGGCAACCCCCAGTTCAAACCCTAGCGCCCAGGCCGGTTCGATGCGGGGCTGCCTAATAGTTCCATTGTGACTGGAATATAGACTTCTGCCGATAGGACCTTTCCTTTTTAAGAAGTGTTCACCATCGGGAAGTATGCCTCCCAACCCTCCGGCGAGAAAAAGCCCCCAGTCAACGTCCTCCCGCTGCCTCACCTCATGCATCAGCAGTGCAGCACCTATCGCACTGATTAGAGCAATCCCTAAGGCCTCGTCGTTATGGGGAATGGCGTCTAATAGGGCATGGCTGGCGAGGCCAATGGCCAATGCCTCTAGCTTTGTATCTGCAAAGCGATTAGCTAAGCTTCCTCCCACGACAAAATGGGAACCAAGGGTCATGGCGCTGACCTGTGAAACTATCCCCAGGATCGGCAAAGCTATTACCACTATGTACAAACTTGCTTTCATCACAGCCTCTTCCATCCCTCCTCGATTTTTCCTATACTGAATTCTACGGCCGTGACAGTTCCCATCTTGTCAAACACTGCTATTAGTGTATATACCAACAGTCCTGCGCCCGTACTCCAGCCCTTCTGCTTACATACGTAAGCATAAGGTCCCTGAAATTCTGCCAATTTTTCCGGATTTTCCTGTTTTTCGCTAATTATTGCACGAATACGCCTAAAATCGGACTTCCTGCTGATTGCCAAATATTCGGATAGTGTTTATCATATATTTGGTCCGGTAATTACCGGTTACTCTACTAAAGGATCTTTCAGCTAAAATACTTTTCTGGTAATTACCAGCATATCATCACAGTACCTCTATGTAGGAAACCTCCCGTACCAATTAATCCATACACTAATCGGCGCCAGCATTACATATTGCTCCTTGCAGCCAGAGAACTGCTCTATTCTGGAAGATGGACACGGAGACGATTGTCTCCTATGCATATAACCAGTAGGGGGTGATAAATGAAAATATAAGCGGTTAACGATGCGTCCATACCTGTTGTTAATCTATCCCGAGAACAAGGAGGAGGATGGAATGGCTAAGCGACGTTTATGGCGGAAGCTCGGTATACTGCTAGGCGTTCTGCTAGTCTTGGTGCTAGTCGCCTCATCGCTAGGCTTTGCTCAAAGCAAACCAAAATTAAGAGCTGTGGTAGTTACCCATGCTCTCACCAAAGACGTAGACGAAATGCCTCACCTTAACGCGTTTGCCGAGGCAGCGGGAGTAGAAATTGAATGGGAACAGTATAGAGCTGATTTTTTAGAGAAAAAGGCAGTTGTGCTGGCCAGCGGCGATGTGCCGGATATCTTCATCAGCGGCTGGTTTGAAACAATCACCGATGAGGATTTTGTTACCTTTAGGGGGATATATCAGCCCCTAGAGGACTTGATTCCCGAGCATGCACCCAATGTGCAGAGAATGTTTGAAGAAAAACCTGAGCTTAAATACTTATCCATAGCAGCCGATGGTCACATTTACGCGCTGCCGAAGTATCAGCGGTTCTGGCCGAAGAATCAAATCCGGATGATGATCAACAAGGTATGGCTCGACAAGTTAGGATTAGACGTACCCGAAACCTGGGATGAGCTGTATGAGACATTGAAGCTCTTTAAGACTGCAGATCCTAACGGCAACGGGAAGGTCGATGAGATACCGATGGACTGGGCACCGGGCACCGGCGGCTTCAATGCTACAGTGCTGCTCAGTGGATTCGGAATTGCTGCTCCCTATCCCTACGGAACCGGCCTATATGTTGATAACGGAAAGGTCGGTAACTTCTTTGCCATCCCAGAGTACAAAGAGCTGGTGAAGTTCCTGCATAAATGCTACAAAGAGGGTCTAGTCAACCCAGAGGTATTTACCCAAGACTACACTAAGTACCAGGCCATCGGCCGAGGAACAGACGAAGTGCCGATTGTAGGTTTTACCTTCGGTTGGGAGCCGGAGGATAGGCTGGGCTCTAGGTGGGCTCCACAGTATATTACCATCCCACCCCTCAAGCCCTACAAAGACTACGACGGACCTATATACTGGGATTTCAACTATTTCGATCTCAACTATGGCCGCAACTACATCGCCATGACCACAAAATGCCAGCATAAAGAAGCAGCTATGCGGTTCATAGATCAGTTCTACAGTCCTGAGGGTGGACTGCAGGTCATCTTCGGACCCCTGGGGGACAACATCAGGAAGAACGAAGACGGCAGTTACACCATCTTGCCTCCCAAGGATCCCAACATGGACCCCGGTACATGGAAATGGACATCCACCTTAGCTGATGCAGGGCCCATGTATGTATCTGATGACCTAGTAGTCGAACTTGGTTCGGATATGCAGGCACTGTCAAGATACGATGAACCATATAAACCCTATCTAGACAAGGTGAGCGTAGATTCCATCTGGCCCGGCCCCTTTGTAACATACACCAGGGACGAAACCGAAGAACTATCCGACCTCTGGATCAACTTGAACGGTATCATGAGCAACAACTACGCCAAGTGGATCAGTGAGGGCGGCGTGGAAGAACAGTGGGATGCTTACATCAGAGAACTTAACCGGGCCGGGCTCCAGCGGTGGCTCCAGATTCAACAGGCAGCCTACGATAGATTCATGAAAGAGTACAGTCACCTATTGGTGATCAGCGACTGACCGAGCACAAAGAGGGGGGCTCCTCCCCCCTCCTTGATTTTCCATAAAGACAAGGGAGAGTGATCGTTCTGAAGCGCAAGAGGCGGTTGACCCATTATTTACGGCGGGATTGGCAGCTATTGGTAATGCTCCTGCCTGCGGTGGCAATAATATTTATCTTCCACTACATTCCAATGTACGGTATTCAGCTGGCCTTTAGAGACTTTGACTTCACCAAAGGCATCTACGGCGGAGACTGGGTTGGACTAAAGTACTTCAGGCAGTTCTTTAACTCTTATCTCTTCTGGAGCCTGATCACCAACACTTTTAGGATCAGCGCAACGTCGATACTAGTGGGCTTCCCCGCACCCATCATCCTGGCTCTGGTGATAAACCAGATCAAACGAGAACGGCTTAAGAAAGTATTCCAGACGACTGTCTACATGCCCCACTTCATTTCCACACCGGTTATGGTGGGACTGTTGGTGGTTTTGCTTTCTCCCAACACCGGAATGGTGGGAAGAATACTGCAGTTATTCGGCCTTGGCAGCAAGAACTTGCTAGGTGAGTCTCAATACTTCGTCCCTGTCTATGTCCTATCGGATATTTGGCAGCACGCCGGCTGGGGAGCCATCATTTACCTCGCAGCTTTATCCAGTGTGGATGTTGAGCTGTACGATGCCTGTAAGGTAGACGGCGGTAGCAGGTGGGATATCATTCGGCATATAGAGCTGCCGACACTGCTCCCGACGGCACTGGTGCTACTGGTATTGAATATGGGAGGTATTTTATCTGTAGGCTTTGACAAGGTATTCCTGATGCAAAACCCTCTGAACATCACTGTCTCGGAAGTCATCTCTACATACACCTACAAGATCGGTCTAATAAGCGCCAGGTTCAGCTATGCAGCGGCCATTGGGCTGTTTAATACCGTTGTCAACTTCACTATACTAGCGATTACCAATGGGATTGTAAGGAAAACAACCGGGATGAGTCTGTGGTAGACTTGCTGTTCCAGCGCAGAGGAGGAATGGATCAGCCATGAAGGCAATCACTGAGAGAATTTCAGATTTCTTGCGAAGCGATGTTTTCTTCAATTGCGTCCTTTATACCGTATGCGGGTTGATTTTCCTCATCATTGCATACCCCCTATATTTCGTCGTCATCGCTTCTGTAAGCGATGCCAACTTGGTGGCCTTAGGGCATGTGACTTTCTGGCCCAAAGGGTTCAGTACCTTTGCCTATCAAAAAATCCTGGAGGATTCTAGAATATGGATCGGTTATAGAAACACCATTTTCTACAGCATAGGAGGAACAGCTGTAAGTCTCCTCTTTACCCTGCCCGCAGCCTATGCCTTGTCGAGAAGGGAGCTCATATTTAGGAGGTTCTTCACATTCTATTTCATCTTCACAATGTACTTCGGCGGCGGCCTTATTCCCACTTATATGCTCATCAAGAGCATCGGCCTGGAAAACACACCGTGGGTGTTCATTATTCCCTTCTCAGTCAATGTCTTCAACCTAATTGTAACGAGAACCTATTTCGAGTCTGCCATTCCCGAAGAGCTGTATGAAGCAGCGGTACTAGACGGCTGTTCTCACTTCAGATACTTCAAAGATGTTGTGCTGCCCCTGGCCAAGCCGGTCATTTCCGTCATCGGTCTTTACTATTTCGTAGGGCGCTGGAATGATTTCTTCACTGGTTTGATCTATATCAGGGATAAGAACCTGGTCCCCCTCCAGCTGGTGCTGCGGAATATTTTGATCGCAAATCAAGTCTTCCAAGAAGGTGTTGGACTAGGAGGCGAAGCCGGAGGCTATGCCCAGAGGTATGCGGATTCTATCAAATATGGGCTGATCATTGTGTCATCGTTGCCGGTGCTGGTCATATATCCATTCTTGCAGAAGTACTTCACTAAAGGTGTTATGATCGGTGCGATAAAGGGATAACTGAGCAGCCGCCCAGGGCCATGACCCGGGGGGCTGCCTTGGACCGGAGACACTTAATACTCCGCTACCACTCAAATTCGCATCGCTTATAGATGCAAGTTGCATCTCTAAGATCATACACAGGCTCGGCCTTGCTAGAGCAGGTGTATAGCCCTACCCTGTAATCGCTCTCCCCTGACCTCTGTTTCTCAACCTGCCCTTTTCTATTTTGCCTTCGCTTTGCACCGACTGTGAGGCCATGAACATCCTACGCGTTCATAAGCTTTAGGCTCTGATATACCCTTATTTTCTTTGATATCCCCCATATTCATACAATATTGAGCTATTTTTTATTTGATTTGGAATCCTATCTGAGTCTATCGTGCTAGTTTGTAAGTGTAACCAGACCTACTTCATTGGACCTAGTCAGACCTACAGCACAAAGCTCATAGATGAAGTCACTACAAAGAATCTTGATTCCGCACGCCTAAAGGCGGAATACTTACTCCAGAGACTTGTCAAGCTGATGACGGCAGCCTTAACCGGCAGGTGCGCACTTACAACTGAATATGTTAACAAATTACTCCATTCTAGGAGTGTAGTCTGTGCTGGTCGGGCATAGACGGACCGGACAAGGCGGCGATAATTAATGCCAGTACCCGAGTCCCAGCTACCCGTATCAATAGGTCAGTTCCCAACACGCCTACAAAAGTTGAGTAGGGGAACGCGAAATGAAATCACAAAGACTTGAGCTTGTGCTTGTAGGGCTGAGAGGTCACTCGAACGCGATCCAAGAACAAGGAGGAGTTAAAATGAAAAAAGCTTTGCTTCTTGCGATGATGCTGGTATTGGCGCTGAGTGTAGCTGCATCAGCTGATGACTATGGTAAAGTCTACTTGCCGCAGACACCTTTGGGCAGTCACTTGGATGGTAATGAAGTCACTAGAGGGTTCAATGTTGACATTACTGTATACGACTTTGTGTATATCGGCACACTAAGCGAAGAGCCCATGATATTTGACTTAGATTCCCCGGCTGCTATGGGTGAGTCCTACAGCATTAGAAGGCCGTTCATTTTCGGAACCAACACACCCGTTAAGGTATCCCTGTCAGAGACCTTTACCGGCACCTTCCCTGCAACAAGTGCCTTGCATACTGCAGTCGGACTCCAGAAGTTCAGTAAGGCCACTAAGGTGACCGAGTTGGTAGGTATGCCCGGTTCCAACTATGCAATGGCGATCTATAACTTCCCTGCCGGCAAGCATGAAGGTCTACTTAATGTTGCAGTAGGTTGGTATAATACAGATAAGATAGCACAAGAAGACGGCAACTGGGACGACCTGCCTTGGTGGGAAGTACTGGCTGGACGTTACGGAGGCACTGTAACGTTGACCATTGAACCCCTTGACCCCGTCTTTAAGTAAGTTCCTTAACAACTGATGCAGCTGCTACAGAAAGGGTAACAACTCATAATAAGCATTTCCTAGAATCTTTACAGACCTTCTCAGGCCCCATCCGGTAAGACCGGAATGGGGCCTTCAGCGTACAGAGGGGAAATACCTAAATTGCGGATCATATAAGAAAACTTCGATCATATTTTGAGTACATGCTCTTAGAATGTAGGCAAGCGTGAAAATCGTTGTCTGGGTAAGGGGTGAGAATGCAGAGGAGAAACTCAGTACTTGGTGAACACTGCTTGGTTCAAATTTTAAAGGGATCGGTTTTCCCAGTTCCGTGCTGAACAGGTGCGGAACAACAAGCAAATTAAAGGAGCGGTTCAAACCCCTAATTTTGGACATTATGCAGCAGCAACTTCAGGTTTCAAAGACTTGCTTATGATTGCTAGATGATAGTTCGTGGGAGATACATCTCCCAGACTTCCATGACGTCGGCGCTCATTGTAGTAGCTCATATATTCGCTGACTTGGCGGTATGCATCCTGAAAACTCATAAACTCGTGCCTGGAGTAGCATTCTTGTTCAAG
>JAAZHE010000106.1 GCA_012510855.1 Bacillota bacterium
AATTCTGGTTTGGCGTGGAGCCTGAAGAATACCTGTCCTATGATGAAGGACGCGTCCTGGCTATGGGGCGATATGTCCGCGACAATACGGTCCAGCAAGGATTTGTCCAATCGCCATATGATAAGCCTCGTATGCGCGCTTTTATGGACATTAAGGGACGGGGTCACGCCCGACCAATGCCTTGTGTAATGGGCTCAAGTGACTCTCATGTCCGTGTGGGCGCCATTCTTTATGAAGTGGAGCTCAAAGGAAGGGAAGCCCATGTAATTGATGTGACTATTCCATTTGAGACCTATACAGAAGCATCACAGCAAGACGTAGTTGCCAGATTGAGTTTTGATGTGAAGATGGCAGAGATGGTTTCATATTGGCGCAAGGTAATCGACGCGGGCGCCAAGCTAGAGGTACCGGAACAGGTAATAAACGATTTTTGGAAAGCTGTCATCTCTCACATAGCTATCACTGCTGACAAAGATGTTGATACCGGCCTATACATTCTACCTGCAGCAACATATCGATACAACGTATGCTCAAATGAGGCTTGTATGCAAATTCATATGCTTGATTTACTCGGGCACCATGAGCGAGCCAGGAAGTACCTGGAGACATTTCTCAAGTGCCAGGGAACCCGCCCACTTCACGGAAGGTTCAGAACTAGCGAAGGTGTGTTTCACGGGCTGCGAGTCAGTGACGACCTGGACTATCAGACATTCAACTATAATCTTGATCATGGTTGGGTTATGTACACCTGTGCCGAGCATTACCGGCTAACCGGTGATCGCGCCTGGCTCGAGAAATGGGCCCCCAACCTGGTTGCCGCCGCCGACTTTGTTGCTCGGGAACGCAAGGCTACAATGCGCTATGAAAACGGAGAAAAAGTGTGGGAGTACGGTCTACTGCCTGCCGGACACCTTGAAGATAACCCTGAATGGTTCTATTGGTATTCTGTGAATGGATATACGTGGCGAGGGATGCAAGCTGTGGGAGAGGTGCTAGCAGAAATTGGTTGGCCTGACGCACAGCGGATTCTGAATGAAGCCGCGGCGTATAAAGAAGACATACTAGCTGCTGTACGGAGGTCCCGGACTTTAGCACCCTTGGTACCGCTTCGGGACGGTACTTACATTCCACACCATCCAACTCGGGCATATATCCGTGGCAGAGACTTGGGATGGATTCGCGAGAACCTTTACGGCGCAATGCATCTAATTCAGACTGGGGTAATCGCCGACGATTCTCAGGAGGCTACATGGATTCTCAAGGACTATGAAGATAATTTGTTTGTGAATCCGGCCTTCGGTCGCTTCGTAGACGTAGAAAAGGACTGGTTTTCTCAAGGCGGCATGACTATCCAGGCCCACTTGCTATATGTTCCACTGATCTATCTCAGGCGGAACCAGATTAAACACGCTGTTAGAGCCTACTTTAACGCATTCGCTTCGCACTTATATCCAGACGTGCGTTGCTTTACCGAACATGCCGTACGTCAGCTGGGAATTGGAGTAGGACCTTTCTATAAGACTCCAGATGAGGCCGGCTCCGTGACGTGGTTGAGACATCTTCTCGTATATGAGCAAGGATACCTACTGCGGCTCGGTTGGGGCGTTCCACGTTACTGGCTAACCCATGGGAAGAGTGTGGGAGTACAGGAGGCACCAACCCATTTTGGGACGATTTCCTACACCATAGAGTCCAGAGTCTCAGAGAAGATAGTAGAAGTAAGACTGACGCCTCCTCAACGGAAAAAACCACAATGCATTGAGATTAGAATTAGACATCCGGAACAGGCGGCAATAAAAACTGTCTCGGTATCCGGTTCTGATTCCTATGAAGTCGATAGGCATAATGAGTGTGTCCGGCTACTTGACTGGGATAATCACGTGCAGTTAGTGGTAACGTATCAGTAACGAACTGATAGGGACAGTGCTGACTCAGTAATAAAGCGCTGTCCCTTTTTCTCTCTGCCAAAATTAGGGGTTTACGCCGCTCGTGAACTAGACGTAGGATCGGCGCCTAGACTACTCCAGCGGACAAGGGTACCTAGCCTGTCTCAGTCCCGAATTGATGCAGCCGGTAAGAAAAGCATCCCCACCTGCGATCACCATTGCGGTATGCTTCTATCCTTCCTCCTCCGGTGTGTGCTCAGT
>JAAZHE010000015.1 GCA_012510855.1 Bacillota bacterium
CTCTACTGGTCAGCCACAGGAACTTGCCGGCAGGGAGCCCCACCAAGGCGGGCAGGACATTGATGCCTCCCCGGGGCTGCAAAAGCCAACGCCAGATGGTACCGGTAACAACAAAGGAAAGGGACATGGGGTACAGGAAGACTGTACGGAAAAACGTCTCGCCCCAGACCAGCTGCTCGATGAGGATGGCCAGAAGCAATCCGACGAGGAGCGACAGCCCCACAAAGAGCAGTGTAAAGAAAAACATGTTGGTAAGATCCTGTCTAAACCGTACGTTGAGAAAACCCGTGAACAGGTCCCTGTAGTTGGACGCCCCTATGTAATTCACGTCGGGCTTAAGCACCATAGCTGCTTCTTGGCCCCAATCGGTCATGGACACCCGCAGGGTTTGGGCAATAAATCCATAGACGAATATCCCCAGGAGAACGATAGACGGCAGGATAATTACAGCCGCCACCAGCTGGTCCCGTCGTGACTGCATGCCACTCACTGTCCTTTCTGACGCATTTCCAGGGAGGCCCGCTGTTCAAAGACAGCGGGCCTTTCCCGATCTTGCTCACCTTGAGGGCCGGTTACCTGCCGATTCCGGCTTGGATGGCCACGGCCTCAGCAGCATTGGCAGCGGCCTCAGCGTTCTTGGTGGCCAGGAAGATATCCATGACTGTGGCAAAGTCGTTCATGAACCGCTCATTGGCCACAACGCCGTGGGCCAAGGATCCTACGATCCTGTTGGTTCTCCAGTCGTTGGCTGCACTCTGCAGGTACACGTTGTATTTTGTCAAGTCCGAGTCGATTCTGGCACTGATGGATCCCTTGAGGGGGTTGAAGGTATCCTGGCCTTCGAGACTCCCCAGCATTCTCAGCCACGCGATGGCGTTTTCCCGGTGACGGCAGCCCACAGGCAAGCCGAAGGAATCGGAGAGCATGATGAATACACCTTCGGTGCCGGGAGCCGGCGCCCATCCATACCCAGTGCCAGGCTCAAGCTTGAGGGTTGTTGACATATAGCCTGAAGCCCAGTCACCCATGATGTTGAAGGCTGCCTGGCCGTTTACCACCATGTCGGTGGCCTGCTGCCATGAAAGGGACGGTGCATCGGGATTGGTGTACTCCAGGATCCTGCCGAAGAGCTCCCATACCTCGATGACTTCGGGACTCTTCCAAGAGAGCGTACCGTCCCAAAGCTGCCCGTACTTCTCTGGCCCGAGGACAGACAGGGCCACACACTCCCACAGGTGAGTTGCAGTCCAGTTCTCACCGACCGACAGGGGAATGATCCCTTGGGCTTCCAGCTTTGGTGCTATTGCAAAGAACTCATCCCATGTCTTGGGGACATCTACTCCCCACTGGGCTAGGTTGTCGGGGATATAGTACATCACGTTAGAGCGGTGGATGTTGACAGGTACTGACCAGATTCCTTCATCGGTGCTGAGTAGATCGAGCAAATCTGCGGGGAATACTTCCATCCAGCCTTCCTCTTCATAAAGCCAAGTGCGGTCCTCCATCCTGTTTGCCACCACCCAGGTGCCGCTGCGCTCCTGGCCGGCATGGACCTGGAATGTATCCGGTGGGTCGCCGCCCAGCATCCGGGTCTTGAGCACCGCCTTGGCGTTTACACCTGCTCCGCCGGTGACGGTAGCATTGATCACGGTAACCTCTGGATGCTTTTCCTCATACATCGCGATCAGAGCTTCCAATGCAGGACCTTCATCCCCGGCCCACCAGGAAAAGATCTCCAGTTCACCCTGAACAGCCGCGCCGGTGGCGGTGGCAAACAGCAGAAGGATTGCCCCACACAATCCAACAAGCTTCAGCCATCTGGATGTCCTCAAGTCTGACCCCTCCGTCTCATTATTGTTGCCGTCGTCAAACTCAAGCTACCTTAGGTACCCTCCGTTTCTAACCCATGCTCTTGCTTGTGCTCACCTCCTCGACTGTGGACCTTGACCCAGGCTGGTGGGTTTAGGCCTGGAAAGGGTTTGTGCTTTATCTATCAATCTATACGGAATTAAAAGCAATAACTTTTATATTTGTCCTGTATTTTGTATACACTGCTGCACAGATCAGGGGTGTGACTATGATACATCCATACACCCGCGGGTACAGGGGGAAAGCGCGGCCAAGCGGCCAATCCACGCTTAACCTGTCTCCCGGTACAGTAAAATCACAGCATCGTCTGCTTTATCTGTCTTTCGGATCTTTTCTTTCGCTATTATTGGATAAATTCCTGCATAGAAAGCCTGTCCCGTTCACTGACAGGGAGGTGAGAGCGATTTAAAAGCAAAGGCCGAAAATAAAAGGACCCGGGAGCTGATTTCTCCCGGGCGCCAGGTGTCTTTGTCTCTGTGTTTGTATCTATGTTCAGGAACCCCGCTAGTTTCTGTTGCTTCGGCCTCCTGCCCAGCTGGACAGCAAGGTCATCTGCTGGGTAAGCCACGCGCTTTGGCTTTGGAATTCGGATAATACCTGCTCCAGGGCGGTAAACTGTCGGACTAGACTCTCTTCCTTCCGGGCAATCCGCTCTTCCAGCCGCTCAATCTGGCGGTCGATGTCCTTCATCAGGCGGCCGATGGATTCTTGCTTTTCAGCAAGGATGCCGGTTCCGTATTGGATATATCCCTTGATGAAATCCTTGAGGTTGGTAGCCTTCTCTCGGAAAAACGCTTCTACTTGCTCAGGATTCTCCCGGAGAACTTCCCGCAGCTTTGTCTCATTGATTTCCAGGATCCCTTCTTTGTTGGTGGTGATACCCAAAACAGCCAGCTGGTTAAATGACGAATCAGTCTCAATGGCCCTGGTGACCTCATACCTCAGGGCCGATCGCAGCCGATTAGCTGTCCCGTCGCCCTGCAGGGTACCTGTAGAGCTGATATCCCCTCCATCGGTCATTGTGACCTTGGTCTTTTCAGCTATAAAGCTCATCACGCTGTTGTACTGATCGACAAAGGCCTTGATCTTGCTGACCGCGGAATCAATATCGTGACCAATGGTAATCTGGACAGCTTCACCTGGCTGGCTTACACCCTTCAGGTTGAAGGTCACACCTTCCACAGCATCCTTGACGGTATTAGATGCGCTGGTCACCGCAATGCCGTTGATGGTAAAGACAGCATCTTGAGCGTCTTGAATAGTATGTAGAACGACATTCCCTTCTCCATCTAGTGTGCCGAGTTTGAGTTTTTCAACCAGAAAGTCCGAACTGCCGGTCAGCTCAATCTTATTATTCTCACCTGTTTCAGCGCTTTCCAAGACCAGGCGCCCGGCAATGATGGTGGCCTTTACCTTGGCGTCTGCTTCGTTGATTGCCTTGACTATGTCTGCCAGGGTAACCTTACCCTCGAAGGAAAGCTCCGCTTCTTCCCCGTCGCCTACCTTGATGGTGATTGTCTCTTTTTCGCCCTCACCTAGATTGAGAACGAAACCATCGCCGTCCACTGCTACCTCACTTGTAGAGGCCACCCTATGGGCCTGGGCCAGCTGACTCACTTCCACCGTGTATGTCCCAGTCAGCGCGCCGGGCCCAGCCGATGCGGTTACCAAGTCTGTTTTGCTTGAGGTAGCCGTCCTGCCGTGGAAGGTGGCAGACAGCCTCAAATCCGTCAGTCTATTATCCAGGGCCGACAGCCTCGTATTGATATCCCGCCAGGCGTCTTGCTGTGCTTTGTAGATGTTCTTGCGTTGCGCCATGCGGGTAATGGGAATGCGCTCCAGGGCCAAAAGCTGCTCGATGATGGTATTGTAATCCATCCCGGAGCTCAAACCCATTATTTGAATATTTGCCATGGGCTTTCACCTCTCCCATGTGGTTCCCGTGAGCTTCACACTGCTGCTATAAGCAAGCCTTCTCTTATACATATCGGCAGAATTGGGCTGTCCTTGAGGGTCTAATCCTCAATGTCGGGATTGGCATCAATGATAGCCTCTGCCATTGCCCAAATCTTAGGCAGCGCAGCCTTTAGCTTCCGGATCCGGGCCTGTAAGTCAAGAGTATCCTCGATCCCCAGATCAGCAAGGAGCATCCGAAAACCCCGGCTGGCCTCCTCAAGCTCCTTCTCTGATCCGTCGCAGGTCAGCACCTTGAGACAGCGGACGTAGGTGGCTGCCATCCAGAAGATGGCTTCCCGGTGGTATCCCTCGTTGATCAGCCTGCGGCTGCCGTCGATGACTATCGGCCGGGCTGCATCGGTTAGGTCCGAACTAAAAAAGAAGGGCGTGCGCTGACATCCCTTGGCTGCATCAAAGGCCTTGGCAAACTCAGCAAGGTGCGATGCTGCTTGGGCTTGGGTCATGTCGACACAGCCTAAGAGCTCTAGGAGTTCTTCATGGAAGTCTAAAAGGCCGTATTCCGAAAGGAGATTGCGCACCGCCAAGTACCTTAAGCGAACAGTGGGGTTTTTCAGTCCCGCGGTGAGAAGGACATGGGTAGTGATCCCCGTGGGAAAGAGCCACGAGTTCACCTGATCGGGAAAGGAAGCAGCGGGATCAAGCCGGCAGCCCTGCAGGATTTTCTCCAGGGCATGGCGGCAGCGCTGTTCAACCCACCGCCGCTTGGCAAATTCCTCCGCCACGGTCTTGTGAATTCTGGTTAGCTCACCCCAAGGGTCAAATAGAATATTGGGTGCCCTGAGACTTCCCGCGAGGTGATAGAGCCCCAGGACCCTTTCTGCTGACTGGATTTCACCTTTGGGTAGGTACGAAACCTCCAAAAGAAGATCCTGGTACAAGAACTTCCCCAGCTTGAGCCCGGGGTTCGTTTCATCTAGTACCAGCATAATATCCACATCGGACTCCGCCGGGAAGGCGGCATCATCGGCCAGCCAGTTGATGGAGCCGTGGAGGAATGCTCCCCAGAGTCTGGGGATTTGCATTCCGGCCTCCATCACCCACCGGCGGGCCGTTTCCTTGGCTTCCTTGACCAGCATTGTGATCACCAGCTTAGGATGTCTGAGGTCTAAACCAACCTTCCCCAGCCATTGCCATTAATCCTTTCCCAATCGTGGAAGAGGAAAACAATCTGTCTCTGACGAACTTGTTGTCTGTAGCATAAGGTGATAAGGGCCTTGCATGCAAAGCAAGGCAACGTGGTATACTCCAAGCAGGTCACCACGGGAGGAGTAATCATGTCGGCAGCTAGCAATGGATTCAGCCAGGGCATAGTTACCTTCAGACAAATGAAAGACGTAGTCGCCTACAAGGAGGATCTCCACGTCTGGGTGTATTACGATCAGACTGATGATCTCTTGCGCTATGAGGCGTACATTATCGACTACGATGATGACGGGAACCCTTCCACCTTGGCCTTCGTCGTCGATGATGGAATCCTGCCTTGGGACTGTGCCTTGGGTGACTACTTGACCAAAATGCGCCTTCGCTCCAAGGGTGCAAGGCAAAGCCTATGGGCTATTCCCCGGCATACCAAGGCTGCTTTGAGCAGCGCTGAATACAATCTTTATCTGCAGTTGAGTGAAGAGGAAAAGAGCAGACTGCACCGGTTGTTCGCCAGTGAGGAAGTGCGCCTTAAGGCCAAGTACCGCTCCGCCTGGCAAAAGCGGCTGCGAGCCTTGGGCTATGATGTCATTGCCTCCGCCTACTAATTCCTCCAGCTGCCCTCAACCAACCCCCAGCAACAGGCCAGGAAAACAAAAAGGCCTTATCGGCCTCATCTAGCAGAATCACTTGCCATGGGACAAACAACCCGAGCCTTCGTTATCTTCCCCGCCGCTGTACCAGCTTGGCCGCCTCTACCCACGTTTCCCGCAGCTCCTGGAGCATTGCCACTACTTCTGCGATGGGTGCCTTATCCTTCTTAATGTTGGCTTCAACCAGCCGCTGACCCATGTAATCGTAAAGTTGTGCTAGCCCCTTGGCGATCTCCTCGGAGGCTGAGAAATCCAAAGATACTGCCAGCTCATCGATAATATCCTGGCTTCGGATAAGGGCATTGTGGGCCTGCTCTTTATCTCCGTTATCTAGATGGACTTCTGCCTGTTTGCAGTACTTAATAGCACCATCATAAAGGAGCAGTATGAGTTCCGTCGGTGATGCAGTTTGGATCTGCGTAGTCCTATATGCCTGATATGCCCCTGCTGGTATTGCTGTCATCATTACCCCTCCTGCTGCACCGTGTTTACGAACTCAAGCATTCTATTTCCAGATTGGTATTTATATAATAACCGCCACCGCGACCCCGCCGCACCCTCACTAAATCCCTGTCCTGAAGCAAAGTAGTCATCTCCCGTACGTACGACGGACTGACATTAAGAGCCTCTCCGATCTCTTGGGATCTGACAGGCCTTGCATAGCTGGAATCTTTTTCTATGAGTATACGGAGTATCTCCTTATGGAGGGGAGTAAGCTCCGCCATATTTGAACACCTACCATGATCCATA
>JAAZHE010000107.1 GCA_012510855.1 Bacillota bacterium
ATGGCAATTAGAGGTGAACTGCCCCAATTGACCCGGGCGAGGCCTGCCAACCGCTCAGCAGGGCTGACGCTGGCGGTTGGAACCACCGATGAGCTGAAAGAGGCATAGGCAGGTGCTGCGGCCGCCTGAGGAGTCTTTGCCTCATAGGTGACGACAGCAATATCCCCCAAGATCACGGTTGACTCCTGGAATGATTGTTCTGTTTCCTGGTGGTCACCGGCCACTACTGCATACTCAGGGGCGGTGATTACTACCTCAACTTCTCCTTTGGCATCAGTGAACTCTTTCCTAGAGGACCGTGTCTGGAACCCCGGATTCTCGGTGAGAGGAAAACTGTACCCTTGGATACCCCGCTGGATGATCCAATCCCACCGCAAAGGCCTGTCGTTCGTGCGGGAACCGGGGAAAGCTCCTGCCACCAGGGATTCCGGTTCGGCTAGATCGTAATCGGTGACCGCTTCCACAAGGGAGCGCAAGGTCTCCGGCGATAACTGGGAACCGGTGGCATGGACGGTCACCTGCCCGCTGGGAAGACCTTCAGCTAGAATGGAACGGGAAAGCTCTGTCGTTAACTGCAGATTATTGAATAGCACAGGCAGGATTTGGATGCCCTTATCATGAACCCAGGAAAAACCTATCCGAGCTCGGCTTTCAATCTCTTGAAGGAAATCCCGACGGGTGCTACCCAACACCAACAGCCCCGCTGCGGCAGCTAACACCAGGTAAAAAAGGCCCAAATTCCTGAGGAGCTGTCTAGGCAGGCGGCGAACCCGCCGGCGGAGAACCCGCGGACTAGATGGCAGAAGTCCCCGGTGCCGTCCCATAGTACCACCCCACATCCCTCTGGATGCAGTATATGAGAACACGGGACTGACTAGAACCGGGGTTGTACTTCTTTCGAATCTTCGTCTCTTTTCTAGACAGTGTATTGGGCCGCCTGCTCTATATCCATGCCCGGGTGAAGGGCAGTATTCAGCCCAGCAGCCACTACCCAGGCAGCATCCTCGATCAGCACATCTATTTCCTTTGGTGTGACCACCAAAGTACCTAGATATGGTTCAAGAAGCTGCCTGAGGACCCGGCGCTTAGTGGCCGGATCGATGCCCTCCGCCCCTTGAGCCGCCCGCTGCCGCCCAAGACGTTTCATCCTAGCATCCACGGCTTCATCCAGGGGAGAGTGTTCCCCAGCTGCCTCTATGTCCACCCCGCCGTCGGCAGTTCCCGGGACAAACCGGATGCGGCTGGGATCCAGAATGGAAGTATGAAGGGCGTCACTGTCACTGGACTGGAGAGCTCCCCCACCGCTCTCTTGTTCTACCCGAGGGGCTACCCCGACTGCAGCTGACTGCCGGCCGTTATTGGTGATCATCTCCATGCCGTCGGATACCAAGGTCACTGCATGGATCACTGTAGGGACACCGATGGCCACCACCGGTACCCCCATGGTCTGGGAAGTAATCCCCATCCGCACATTCCCAATGCCGGACCCGGGATGGATGCCTGTATCTGCTATTTGAATAGTGGTACACAGCCGTTCGGTGCTGCGGGAGGCGAGGGCGTCAATGCAGATGATCAACTTGGGTTTTACCTTCTCGGCTACGCCTTGGATGGTCTCACCGGTTTCTATGCCGGTGATCCCCAAAACCCCCGGGGCCAGAGCAGCTACCGGCCTGAGGCCGCCCCTAAGTTCCGGCGGCGCCATGGTAAATAAGTGTCTGGTGACTAGAAGTTTATCGATGACCCGAGGTCCTAGGGCATCAGGAGTGGCATTCCAATTCCCCAAGCCTACCACCAAAACGGGATCATCTTCGGCAATATCCTGCAAAAATTTCTGCAGCTCCTCCGCGATGAGCTGACCTACGTTTTTTTGAACTTCCCGGTTATGATCCCGCAAGGCCTCTGACTCAATGGTGACATAGTGACCCTTGACCTTTCCGATGGCCCGGGCACCGGCATCGGTTTCAACTGTTGTCCGATTAATCTTGGCATAATCGGTAGATTGATTCTCCACCACCACACCCGGAATCTCCGGCGGACCTCCCTGTTCCACAATGACTTCTGTGGCCTCCAAAGCTAGGTCTGTCCGCACGTTATATCGGTTGTAGAAGTCGTCATCGAAGCGTTCCCGCGGATGCTTGAGTATAAAGTGTTTTCGGTAATCTTCCCGCAAGGCATGTCCTCCTAACATCCCGCTGTTCTGCCGGTCTTCACTATTAGCCTAACCTGGAAAAGAGGAAACAATGTAATCTGCCACGGCAGGAGCAGCTGCTGCAAAAGAAATGTCAGGAGAACTAATTGCATTCCTGAGCTGGGCATGATAAACTAAGGTGTACTGTGGGATGTGAAACGGGGGGTGAACCATATTGGCGAATACACCGTCTGCTAAGAAGAGAATCCGACTAACTGCCAGGCAGACTGCCCGTAATCGGGCTATCCGCTCGACCTATCGTACAGCCATCAAACGTTTTGAAAAGGCCTTAGCAGAAAACGATCTGGAAAAGGCCAGGGAGCTCTTGCGGGTAGCTATCTCCAGAATCGACTGGGCAGTAACTAAGGGAGTCATTCATAAGAACGCGGCCAACCGCCGTAAGTCCCGCCTAACCAAACGGCTCAACCAAGCCCAAGCTCAAGCCTCGTAAGGGACGCGGCTCAGCCGCTGTACATTTGTCCCCGCCTGGACGGCGGGGTTTTAATTTATGCATTTCCGGCAAATCGGCTGAAACGGGGTAGAGTTCTAGTCAGGCGGATTACCAAGAGCTCCAGGGCAGCCGCCGGCTGGTGGAACCCCCCCTTGATTTCCCGGTCTGCTTGGGCCGTGGCTGCCAATGCTCCCCGGATGGCATCTCCACCGAGGCGCTGTCCTTGAGTTAGAGCCCTCTGCACAGCAAAAACTGGAACTCCCAGTTCCCTGCCTATATTCCCGGGAAGCATCCCAGCCCGGGAGGCTTCCCAGGCAAAGGCAATCATGCGAAACTGCCTTGCAATCATGGCCAGGATCGAAAGAGGCTCTCTGCCACTGGCCAACAGCCGATTAAGCAGCTCCATGGCCAGCTGTTCATCACCCTCGGCAACGGCATCGGCAAACCGGAAGATAGTGTTTTCAGGGACTTCCCGGCCCTTAACTGCCAAGAGCTCAATATCTTCCAGGGTAACCTCGGGACTGTCTTCATCTTTGTAGCAAGCTAGCTTCTCCAGCTCGCTGTTTAACTGTCCAAGAGAGGTTCCCACCTCCGAGACCAGATACCTTGCACTCCTGCCGGACATGACCAGACCCAGTTCGGCACTCCTCTCCATCACCCAGGCAGCTGCCCCTTGAGCATCCAGCCGGTTGGCGGTGACTATTCTCCCATAGCTGGCAGCTATTCGATAACACTTGGTGCGTTTGTCGATGCTCTCACCGGCCATGATCAGGTGGCCATGGGCCGGCATATTCTCCATCAAGGGAAGGAGCGGCTCCATTTGTGCGGCGGTGAGCCGGTCCAAATCCCTCAATACCACAACCTTCCTTCCGCCGAATATCGGAAGTGTAGTGAGAAAGGCAGCTGCTTCCTCACAGTCCATTTCCTTTCCCTGAAATTCCATGAAGTTCCAGCCGGTTTCTGCGTCAGGTAGGAGAGCATCCTTTAAGGCCCGTATGCCCTCGAAGATGAGCCAATCTTCATCCCCCACAAAAAGGTAAATAGGAAACAGTCTCCCCTTGGCCAGATCCCTTTTAAGATCTTGATAGGTATACTGAGCCGCAGTCTGCTGCCGCGCCATAGCCATCCCAACCTTCATTGGTTTCTAGCTGCTGCTTTACGTCTATGACTTCGAGTCCCAACAACTAAACCCTGCCCGTCAAACCCCAAGCAGCAAACCCTTAATCCAGGCTTCCCGCCGCTGCACCCAGGGCCAGCGGCCTACCTCCCACGGCGCTGGGGAGTGAAATGTATCGATCACCATCTGCTTTCCCCAAATTCTCAAGGTAATACACCCCATCAAATCGGTGCGGAGAGGCACCCTGCCAGTTACCATCTCCAAAGCCTCGAGCACCTCGGCTGCAGGATGGCCATGGGGATTGTTCCCGACGGAAATAACCGCCAGGTTAGGAGACACCGCACCCAGGAAGGAATAAACTAAGGCCCTCGGAGACCCGTGGTGGGGGACTTTTAGAATATCTGCAGCGAGGCTGAACCTGCCTTCCGGACTCCCGGGCGCGGAATCCTCTTTACTAGCATTCCCGCCGTGAGCTAGTGCAGCGGCCGCGAGGGACCCCAAATGCAGGTGCCGCTGAGTCAGCTCCATCTGCGCCTCAATGTTGATATCCCCGGTCAACAGGGCAGAATAATGGGGAGTCCGCAGCTTGAGCACAATAGAATTGCTGTTCTGATCAACGGCTGTCAGCTGGCCCCCTCCAGGCAGGCCTTTGTCAATCTCTGCCGATGGATGAATCACCACCAGCTCCGTGTTCCGGGAAAGATCGAACCACTGCCCCCGCCGCATGGTGATGCGGGTCATCTCCTTCTTGCCCTCCAGCTCATCCAAAAGCTCCCGGTACCGCCGGCTGGCAAAGCCCGTATCCAACAGCCCGTTATCCCCCAAAAGGGCAACTGGAAACTCCCTAAGCACCGCCCCTAAACCTTGGGTGTGGTCATTGTGAAAATGGGTTGCTACCACCAAATCCAGCCGCTTGACGCCCCGGTGCTTGAGAAAAGGCACCACTACTCGTTCCCCTACATCAAAGCCGGCATCAGTTAAAGAAGCAGGCAGACCTCCCCCGTCAATCAGCAGCTTTCTCCCCGATGGAGTGCTGATGAAAATAGCATCTCCCTGCCCCACATCTAAGAAGGTAATCTCCAGCGGTCGCCACAATGGAGCGAGAAGGGGCAGATATACAAAGCAAATCCCCGCCAAGAGTCCGGCAAGAGCCAGTTCTTTGCGGCGGCCATTCTCCCCAAGATCCCTGGAGAAACTCAGCCACCGGTAAACTGTCCTTTCTTTAAGCTGGTGAACCACCACAGTGAGGACGGCATAATAAATTACCCAAAGGAGTACAGACCCAGCCCCCAAGTACAACACCGCCCAATTCCAAGCACTGCAGAGGCTCAGCAGCCTATCAAGTAGAGTGAACAGCGCCAAGAGAACTGGGGCTAGTAACCGGTGAACTGCAACAACTAGCCCAACCAGACTCCCCAGCAAGGCCAGTGGAACCGCCAATCCTGCCAACGGTACAGCTATGAGTCCGAGGAATGGACCCAGCACGGAAATCTCCTGGAAATAGTAGCTCAGCAGCGGAAAGATGGTGAGCTGGGCACTAACCGACATAACCATGGGTGCTGCAACTCTAGCCACCAGCCTTACCACCGGGCCCCTTTGGGTCCCTTCTGAAAAGAGCCAGGTTTCCAAGGGGTTAGCCAAGACCAGAATACCCAATAGAGCGCCGTAGGACAGCTGAAAACTGATATCAAATAGCAGGCTGGGATTGGCCCACAGCTGCAGAAAAGCTGCCCAGCCGGCAGCTGCCAACCCATCGTGCTTCCGGCCCAGGGCGGCGGCAACAAGGTACAGACTCAAGGTGGTAGCAGCCCGAACCACCGGCGGACTGCCTCCGGCCAAGAGTGCATACCCCCACGCCGCCATTATTCCAATTAAGCTTCTAAACACCCGGCCTCCGGGAAACAACCTGCCGAGGTACCACACCCAGCCCGCGGCAAATCCCACATGGAGCCCGGATACCGAAAGGAGGTGGGCCTGCCCGGTCCGCTGAAATGCTTGCCTTAGATCTTCATCCAACTTAGAAGCATCCCCTAGGACCATGGCTGCCAAGAGCCCCTGGTACCTTGCTGGCAAGCTGCCTTCCCATACCCTCAGGAGCCGCTGACGCAGTCTGTCTGCTCCGTGAACCAGGCCCGCTCCACTGGCTCTGTTCCAAGGCAAGCCCCCTCTAGATAAGACAGCCCCATAGAGTGGTTCATGGGAGTCAAGGCGGCGGACAGCTTCCGTCCCTTCCACAAACGCAGTCACGCTTACGCCCCGTCGATAAAGGTAATGGGCATAATCAAACTGGCCGGGGTTACTGGCCCTCCGGGGCTTTCTAAACTCAGCCCTGACCAAGATTAGTTCGCCTGGTCTTAGCTCTCCCAGCCCATCATTTTCCACAACCTGGGTAATAACAGCCCTTCCCCGCTGAAGTCTAACCCCCTCTGGGGATACTACTCCCTTCAGCTCTACTGTCAACCGCCGCCTGGAGGGGTTCTCAGAGAACGCCTTGATCACCTGGGCAACCACCGAAACAGGCCCTTGGGCTTCTGCCAGGGAGGCTAAGCCGGTCTCCATGGCATACCAATAACCACTGAAATGTGCCGCTCCTGCCAGCACCAAAATAGCCATCAGAGCAACTTGCCCGAGCTTCCTGCCGACTAGTAGCAATTTCAGACAGCTGATACCCCAGCACAGAACAGCAGTTAGCCAAGTGAGGTAAGGAGGCAGGGCTAGCTCCTTTGCCAGAGTAATCCCCACGGCCAGCCAGAGGACCAGCCTAGTGGCTAGTGAGCTTCCCAACCAGCAAGTAGTACCTTGCTCCAGCTGCCGGGCAAGGCATCGAGGAACAGCAACCAGCCATTGCCGAAACATCAGCAGTTTTCCCGCCAAGTCTATTACCCCGCCGCTCTGCCTGGTTACTCTCCAGCATCAGCCGGTCCGCCCGCCACCGTCACCAAGGGCCGGAGCCGTTCCAAGATCTTGGGTCCGATACCCTTCACCTCCAGCAGCTGCTCTACACTAATGAAAGGGCCGTACCGATTGCGGTATTCTATAATTCGATCCGCCAAGACCGGCCCGATCCCCGGCAGCGCTTGCAGCTCCTCCTTCGAGGCTGTATTGATGTTGAGCTGATCATTATCTGTAGAGGCTGCCTGCTGATAGTCCCGGACGAGGGCTTCCCGCCCCGCTGCAGCATCCCTTGGGTGATCGGGTTTTCCCTCCGCCGGCCGGTCCCAGCTGCTGTCCGTGGGGTCATCGGCCTCCCCTGGAAGCTCCTTTCCTCGATACTGGTTTTCCCCAGACTCTTCAGCCCACAGTACAGGATCTACTTCAACTATCAAATCATCCGGACGCACCCAAAGGCGAAAGCCGCTCCCCATTAAGATCAAGCAGGTCAGCACCAAGAGAATAATCTGTTCTGTTCGGGTCATTCTGCTAATGAACACCGTCATACCCTCCTAAATATTGCTTAACTTGTTGTCTATATATATTTAACTTATTCTCTTGGGCGTTTTTTCCTGCTTAACCTTTCTTCAACAGCATCCCCTTGTCCACACCAGGTACCGCCAGTGCCCCGGATCAAAAAAGAGCCGCCCTTGTTGACGGCTCTTTCTCCGGATGTCAGTCTACTACGGCATATCTGTTAAGACCTCACCTCAAGCATCTTAGGTCTAAGCTTACGCTGCATGTGAAGTAATGGCATCTGTTCAACCACTGCCAGCCCATCCTCTGCAGCCGGTTTACCGCGTTGACTTACTTCACCACAATGTTGACCAGCTTACCCGGCACCACAACGGTTTTCACAATCTCCTTGCCGGTAGTGTACTCCTGCACCCTGGGCTGGGCAAACACAGCTTCCTTTATAGTCTCGACATCGCTGTCCGACGGCACTACCACTCGGTCCCTCCCCTTGCCGTTGATCTGGACGACGATAGTTACCTCCTCTGCCTGCGTGGCTTCTTCATCATAGGCAGGCCAGGACTGGAGATGGATGCTTTCCCGGTACCCCAGCCGATGCCACAGCTCCTCCGCTACATGGGGTGTAAATGGAGCTAAAACCAACAGCAGAAGTTCCACCGCCTCCCGCACCACGCTGAGGTTCTGTTCATCCACCGGCGTGTCTTTATATTGATACATCCCGTTGACCATTTCCATTATGGCGCTAATGGCGGTATTGAAACTGAACCGCTTGGCAATATCGTTGGTAATCTTCTTGACACTAGAGTGAATAATTCTCCTCAGGGTTCGCTCACTAGGACCTAGGTTGCCCACCACTTCCGGAGATACATCCTTGATCAGGTCCTGATAGTCTATTACCAGGCGCCAGACCCGATTGATGAACCGATAGGCTCCTTCGATTCCCTCATCACTCCACTCCAGGTCTTTATCCGGTGGTGCGGCGAAGAGGATAAACAGCCGGGCGGTATCTGCTCCATATTGTTCAATCATTTTGTCCGGGTCAACCACATTCCCCTTGGACTTAGACATTTTAGCACCGCCCTGCAGCACCATTCCCTGGGCTAGGAGATTCTCAAAGGGTATTTGGCTGCTGACCAGCCCAAGATCTGACAAGACCATTTGAATGAAGCGGGAATACATCAAATGGAGTATGGCATGTTCCACCCCGCCGATATACTGATCCACAGGCATCCAAGCATCTGCCCTATCTTTAGCAAAGGGCAGTTTATCATTGTGGGGATCAGTATAGCGCAGGAAATACCAGGATGAATCTATGAAGGTATCCATGGTATCGGTTTCCCGCCGGGCGGCTCTCCCGCACTGAGGACAAGTTGTATTGACAAACTCCTCACAGTAAAGGAGCGGCGATTCCCCCGTGGGTTTGAATTCTACATCAGTGGGAAGCATTACCGGCAGTTCCTCTTCCGGCACCGGCACTATCCCGCAGCTATCGCAGTAGACTATGGGAATCGGAGTTCCCCAATAGCGCTGCCGGGAAATCAGCCAGTCCCGCAGCCGGTAGTTGATCTTATGACCGCCCCGGCCTATGGCCTCCAGGTGTTCAGTGATTTTCACCATTGCCTCTCGGTTGGGAAGACCAGTAAACTGACCGGAATTAACCAAGATCCCGTCATCTACGTAGGCTTCTGTCAGTTCCGTACCGGGTTCTTTACCTTCCGGGATCACTACCTCCCGAATAGGCAGACCGTATTTCTTAGCAAAGGCAAAATCCCGGGTGTCGTGGGCAGGTACTCCCATGACTGCACCGGTACCGTAGCTTCCTACTACATAGTCGCCTATGAGAATAGGAACCCGTTCATTGTTCAAGGGGTTAATGGCATACCGCCCCGTCATGATCCCCTTCTTCTCCGCATCCTCTGCGGTCCGCACAATCTCATCTTGGGCCATTACCTCCTTGAGAAAAGCCCTGAGCTCCTTCTCATTTTCCTGGCCGGCGATAAGCTTGTCCACCAAGGGATGCTCCGGGGCAACCACCAGATAAGTCACACCAAACACGGTATCGGGACGGGTAGTAAACACCGACAGTTCTTCGTCAAAACCCTCCACGGCAAAGCGGATCTCTGTACCTTCGCTGCGGCCGATCCAGTTGGCCTGCATGCTCTTGACCTTTTCCGGCCAGCCTTTCAGCTCGTCCAAACCATCCAATAGCCGATCGGCATAGTCAGTAATCCGGAAGAACCACTGCTCCAGATTAGTCTTTTCCACCACTGAATCGCAGCGCTCACATAGGCCGCCCACCACCTGTTCATTGGCCAGTACCGTGGCACAGGAGGGACACCAGTTGACGGGAGCTGATTTTCTGTAGGCCAAACCGTTCTTGTACAGCAGCAAGAAAAGCCACTGGGTCCACTTATAGTAGTCGGGCTCGCACGTAGTGACCTCCCTATCCCAGTCGTAGCTGAAACCAAGGCGCTTTAGCTCCTGGCGCATATGGCTGATATTCTCCCGGGTCCATCGGTGAGGGTGAATATTGTGCTTGATGGCAGCATTCTCGGCCGGCAAGCCGAAGGCATCCCACCCCATGGGGTGCAGGACACTGAAGCCCTGCATCCGCTTGAACCTAGCTATGACATCGCCTATAGAATAGACCCGGACGTGCCCCATGTGGAGGCGCCCCGATGGATAGGGAAACATCTCAAGGCAGTAGTAGCGGGGCCGCTCATCATCTTCCGTCTCTGCATTAAGCTTGAGCTCTTCCCAGTATTTCTGCCACTTCTCTTCTATTTCATGGAAATTGTACCTGTCACCCATTTAGTTACCCCCATTCCTTGCTAGTCTGCTTCCGAGCTCCATCAAAAAATCCCGTCCCCATAAGGGACGGGAATCTATGACAAACCCGCGTTACCACCCTTGTTGGCAGCTCCACGCAAGAACGCGCTATCACCCAGCTTGCCATGGCTGCTGCCCACTCTCAGCCTAATAACGTTGGCCAACCGGAACCGGCTAATAGACTTCACCGGCCCATCTCCGAGGCGAGATTCGGTAGGCTCTGGTACCGGTTTCCACCCAGCCCGGCTCTCTAGTCCCAAGCGGCCCCACCTACTGCTCCTCTTCCTAGACGTTTCCTATATATTTATTCACAAAGTCATTATATGCAATGCTGCCAGAAAGATCAACTCTGCATAATCCCCCAAAATCCCACCTATACTATATCCGCCGGCGGATACCGCAAAAGGGGGCTTTAACCAGTGGATAAGGCTCAAAAGGACCGTCATGTCCGCTACCAGCAGATGGTAAAAGAGGTAACTCCCCAGCCAAATCGCTGGAAAAATGCAGTCATGGCCTTTATAACCGGCGGCGCCATCTGCACCCTCGGTCAGCTGCTTTATAACCTCTTTGAAGCAGTTGAACCCTCCCGCCTGGAGACCACGGCTGTAACTCAAGCCGCGATGATCGCCTTAGGGGCCGTCGCCACCGGTTTAGGCTTTTATGACTGGCTGGCAGAGCGTGGCGGTATGGGTGCCGCCCTCCCTGTCACCGGCTTTTCCAACACCGTTACAGCTGCAGCAATGGAGTTTAGAAGAGAAGGGTATATCCTGGGAATGGGAACTAAAATGTTCGTCATCGCCGGGCCAGTGTTGGTTTATGGTATTCTCAGTGGGTTTTTTATCAGCCTCTTGCGGGCAGTATTAACCGGCAGCTTATTCTAGTCTATGTTCTCTACTAGTGCTGGAGTATCGGGGTCACCAAGTTCGGGGATTGTACTGGGGGGTACTAGATGATAGCAAGACGCCTTGGCTTACAAACCGTCTTATTCCAACAGGCTCCCCGCATAGCTGGTTGTGCCACCATCGCCGGCCCCAAGGAAGGAGAAGGCAATCTCGGCTCCTATATAGACAAGCTGGTTGACGACCCGCTTATGGGCCAGGCCACCCCCGAGAAAGCCGAACGCATGCTTCTATACCAGGCATGTCAAGATGCCTTGGTCAAAGCTGGCCTCAAGGAATCTGACGTGCAGTTTTTTGTCGGAGGGGATCTCCTCAATCAGATCATCTCCTCCAGCTACTGCGCCCGGGATCTTGGTATACCTTTTCTCGGCATTTACGGGGCCTGTTCCAGTATAGTAGAAGGCTTAGGTCTTGGTGCCCTCATAGTTGACGGCGGGTATGCCGACTCGGTGCTGGTTGCCACATCCAGTCACTATCAGGCAAGTGAGCGTCAGTTTCGCTATCCCATCGAGCTCAACATCCAGCACAAAAAGTCCAGTCAATGGACTGTGACCGGTGCTGCCGCCGCAGTGCTCAACAAAGCCGGATCAGGCCCCAAGATCACCATGGCTACCTTTGGACGGGTTTTGGACTACGGAATCAAGAGCCCCAATGATATGGGCGCCGCCATGGCACCGGCAGCCGCGGATACCCTGTGCCGTCACTTCGCAGATACCGGCACATCACCGGGTGACTATGATCTGATTCTCACCGGGGATTTGGCCGCGGTGGGACAGAAGCTCTTTGTACAGCTGGTAAGGGAAGCCGACTACACCCTAGGCTCCAAACATATGGATGTTGGAGCAGTCATCTACAAACCAGAGCAGCGGTCCGGTGCCGGCGGCAGCGGCTGCGCCTGCTCAGCCATCGGTATCCTGGGTTATGTAATTAAGGAAATGCTGGAGGGTAAACTAAAGCGGGTCCTGGCCATCGCCACCGGTGCCTTGTTCAGTCCCGTATCCAACCAGCAGGGCGACAGTATCGCCGGAATTGCCCATGCAATCGTCATCGAAGTATGAACGCAGCGTCGAGGAAGCTGATGGAAAAAGCTCTTTCTAGAAAGAAGGTTAGCTGGTGGACTATCTCATAGCATTCCTGGCCGGCGGGGCTATCTGCGCACTAGCCCAAATCATCTACGACAATACCAAACTCACCCCTGCCCACATCTTGGTAGGTTTCACCGTGGCCGGTGCCGTTTTGGGCGGCCTGGGGGTCTACCAGAGGTTTGCTGAATTTGCAGGGGCAGGCGCCATTATCCCCGTGAGCGGTTTCGGTAACTCCATCGTCATGGGGATGCTTTCCGAGCTGGAGCGTCTGGGATGGGAAGGCCTCTTCACCGGAGCCTTTGAAATCACGGGTCTAGGTGTCACCACCGCCATCGTATTCGGTAGTCTCATGGCTGTACTCTTTCGACCGAAGGATTGATGCCAGATGACCTTTAGCAGTTGACCAGCACCACAACAGCGGTTGACTGGGGGAACTACTGGCGAAAGTTGACGCTATGAAGTCTTGCGGCAGTGAAAAGTGATCCGCTCGGTTGTAGGGCCCGGAGCGGCCAAAGTCAGGTCTGCATATTCACCTAGAAGCTCAAGGCCCGCACCCGTGACCAACTCCCTGATCAGCTCAGGGGGATATGCCCTTTCCACATGGCTTTCTGATAGCTTCTCAAACAGCACAGGTACTTCAGCTGCTCTCTCTACTTCAGCCGCAGGCACAAAGAACACCAGATCCATATAACAAAGCTGTGTCTCAGGCTGATACTCATTCTCCCAGATATAGGCAAAATGCCCCAGATCGGCGGCGTAGGTGTGGTCACCGTAAACAGTTGCCAATTTGTAAGCAGTGTTCACATCAAAGATGAAATGACCTCCGGGCTTTAAAACCCCTGCCGCCTTCTCCAAGGCTAGTGCCACATCTTCTACATCCAACAGGTAGTTGAGGCTGTCGCAAAGGCACAGAATCAGGTCGTACTCGTAAGGTAGCTCTAGCTGCCGCATGTCCTGGCATATGAAGGTGATCTCAAGCCCGCTAGCCCGGGCCCGTTCCTCGGCAATAGCCAGCATCTCTGGAGAGTGATCCACTGCCATCACTGCTAGACCCCGCTGCTGCAGCCGATAAGCAAATTGACCTGTTCCGCAGGCCAAGTCCAAGACCCGCTTGCCCCGCAGCCAGCTGGCGGAGTCCGGTGGTTCTCCTCTGTCCTCTAAGGACCCACCGCCGAGACCGACACCACCTTCGGCCCTTTCCACCAGGCTCAGCACATACTCGCACCAGTAGTCGTAATCAACCTCATCCATCAGCTGATCGTAATACCTAGCCAGCACTTCATAAGCCTCTGCCCTCTTCACCGATGGCTTCCCTTTCCCTGTTTCAGTCAGCTGTCTCACTTAGGACTGTCTGCTCAGTCGCTCTCTCATCTTGCTCCAATCCCAACTCTGCCTGCCAGTCCACCTCCGGGGCATCAGCCCAGAGGCTGTCTAAATCGTAAAACTCCCTTTCAGCATGGTGAAAGACATGGACAATGACGTCTCCAAGGTCGATGAGAACCCACCGAGCCTCATCGGTACCTTCCCGCCGTTTGACCCGTAGATCATCCCTCTTGACCTCATCCAAAATCGCTGTGGCAACAGCCCTGAGGTGCACCATGGAATTACAGCTGCAGATCACAAAATAATCGGCTATTGGGCTCACTGACCTCATGTCCAGTACTTTCACATCCTCGGCCTTCCGATCGGAGGCCGCCCGTGCCACCCGCATTGCGATATTTCGGATAATATCCAGTATCATCGCTCCTTCCTTGGAAATTGAGCTAGAGCTTGATCAAACACAGCTAAAACTGAGACGGCGAGAAATTCTCACCCACAATCACCATAACATCATAGCGCTTGTCTCCCCAAGCAGGATTTTCTACGCTTTCCCGGTCGATAATCTTGGCATCGAACATCTGAGCTATCTGAGCCCCCACGTCCCAGCGCTCCCGGGCGACGATGACCTCAGTCTGCCTGTAGCCAAACCGCTGGGCATCCCGGACATCCAGTACCGGAAACCCCTGTTCCCGCAGACGCTGAGCAGCACGTCCTGCAGCACCAGCGGCTCCACTGCCGTTAAGAACCTGGATTGTCACAGGCTCAAGACCCCTCACCAACCGGTCAACCATCACCTTGGTGGCATCCTCATTGGGTACCCAGTAGGCAACTCCGTTAATGGTATCACCGGTACCTGGCAGCACGGCGGTGACCACTGAGTCGCTGTCTAGATCCCGCAGACTCAAGGCAAGGCTGATCATTTTCGTCACCGGTAAATTAGTGGCGACGCAATCCTGCAGCTGCAGCGCCAGTTGAGGCAGTTTGCCTATGGTAGCCGGTTGAGCCGCTTTTCGGATCAGAGCATTGAGAAACTTCTGCTGCCTGATAATCCTGCCTCCATACTCACCCTTGGCCGGATCGATCAGGGAAATATCACCCAATCCGTCGGACCGGAATCGGACATAGGCCAAGGCATCAGCCCCGTTCAGGACCTGCCTGCCGGGATAAAGGTCTATATGGAGATTACCAGCATAGTCGTCATACTTCATCCGCTGTTCGACATCGATCTCCACACCGCCGAGAATATCGATGAGCTTTTCAAATCCGTCAAAATTGACTTTCACATAGTAATCCACCGGTATTCCCAGAAACTCCGATACTGTCTCCATGGCCAGCCGAGGACCACCGTAGGCATGGGCGGCATTGAGCCTGTCATAGCCCCGGCGGCCGGGTATCCGCACCCGGGTATCTCTCGGCAAGGAAATCAAGGCCACCCGCTCCTTAACCGGATCGATACTGACCAAAATCATGGTATCGGTGCGGCCGGGGTCATGAGGCCGCTCGTCTATGCCCAAAACGAGAATATTGACCGGTTGTGGATGCACCGCTTGCTCGAACTCAGTCCTCCCTGCAGGGGTCCTGCTCTGGGGATCCTGAGAAAACCTGATACCTTTGCGGTACGTGTAATATGCCGTTCCGATGCCCAATAATATGGAAAGGATGATGGCGATTCCATAGATCATCATCAGCCTTCGCCGGCGCTCCCGCTTGAGGCGGCGCTTTTTCTCCAGTTCCTGCCGCTTTCGTTCCAACTCCTCTGGTGTCAACATGGCCTCGACCCCCCTTCCATCTAAAGTCGTGTCCGACAACTCTCAATTGTTAGTTATTTGTATCTCTTCTGTTCCTTATTAGCATTAACCAATTGCGGGCCGCGACCGTCCTCGGGTGGATCAAAAGGCCCCGCTGGATTACATGAATTAAGGTCAGGTCCATGGCACGCAACACAGCCATATCTAGATCCTGACCCGCCAGCTCCCGCAGCTCGTCCACTCCCGGGAAATCCCGCCCCGGCTCAATATAGTCAGCCAGATAGATTATTTTTTCCAACAATGACATTGAAACTCTGCCGGTGGTGTGATATCGGATAGATGCAAGGACTTCTTGGTCATCTATGCCGAATTCCCGCAGAGCCAGTTCGGCACTGACATGGCCGTGGAGCAGTTGGGGTTCTACCTCCTCAATCTCATCCATAACTATACCAAATTCTAGAACCCTCTTCAACAGGATATTCCTGGACGGGCTCTTGCCGCAATCATGCACCAGACCGGCGATTCGGGCCTTTTCTATATCGGCTCCCCAGCGCCGAGCGAGCCTCACCGCTGTATCGGCAACCCCCAGTGAATGTAGGTAACGCTCCTCGGAGATCATCTCCTGCAGGCGTTCCTTCACTCGCCTTTGGAAAGCTTCATCCATCCCCATCACCTTTCTTTAGTTACGCCGTATAGACCCTGGTTCTTGATGTAAGTGAACACCGTCTCCGGGACCAAATACCGCACAGATCTCCCCTGCGCCAGCCGCCGGCGGATATCGGTAGATGATATGCCCACCGGGGGCACCTCCAAAATGTGAATCCGGTCCTGGAACTCTTCGTAAAGGGATCCGAGAGCCGTGGAAAGCCGGTCTAGACCGTAGCCCGGGCGGGTCACCGCGATAAACTCCGCTAAACTCAGAACCCGCCCCGGCTCCTTCCAGCTCAGAATCTCCAAGATAGCATCGGCACCGGTGATGAAGTACATGTTGACATCAGGGGGCAGTTCTTTCCTCAGATCTGTCAGAGTGTCCACTGTGTAAGTGACCCGGCCCCGATCCAAGTCTACCCGGGATATTTCAAAATAGGGGTTGGACATGATGGCCAGCAAGGTCATGAGATACCGATGCCGGGCAGGAGTTACCTCTGCTTCATCTTTGTGGGGAGGAATGCCCGCGGGGACAAAGATGATCCTGTCCAGAGCAAAAGCCTCCCGGGCTGCCTCGGCAGCCACTAGATGCCCGTAATGAATCGGGTCGAAGGTGCCCCCCATAATCCCAACACTTCCGCCCTTGATTTCCGCCATCACTCCCACCTCAACTCCTAACCTGACCGCTGCCGTAGATCACGTACTTCGTAGAGGTGAGTTCCTCCAGTCCCATGGGACCCCTGGCGTGGAGCTTCTGGGTGGAAATCCCGATCTCGGCCCCCAATCCAAACTGCTGGCCATCGGTAAAGCGGGTAGATGCATTGACATAAACCGCTGCTGCATCAACGGCCTCCAGGAACCTGCGGGCATGACTGTAATTATTGGTCAAGATTGCCTCGGAATGGCCGGTGCCGTACCGCTCGATATGCTCCACCGCTCCCTCCAGACTATCTACAACCTTAACGGCTAGAATGAGGTCGAGGTACTCTGTCTCCCAGTCGGCTTCACTCGCAGCCTCAAGCCAAGGTACCACGGCCCGGGCTTGGTCACAGCCCCGGAGAACAACCCCCCGGGCCTTGAGCTCTTCTGCCGCTTTAGGGAGGAATTTCTCGGCAACCGCCCTGTGCACCAAAAGGGTTTCCACTGCATTGCAAACACCGGGTCTTTGACACTTGGCATTGATCACTATGTCTACCGCCTGCTTAATGTCGGCATCCTCATCGACGAAGATGTGACAGTTTCCTTCTCCCGTCTCAATCACCGGCACAGTCGCGTTTCTCACGACACTCTGGATCAGGCCCCGCCCGCCCCGGGGAATGAGAACATCCACCAGCCCTGTCAGCCGCATCAGCTCCTCCGCTGAAGATCGGCTGGTATCTTCCACCATCTGAATAGATGCCTCCGGCAGGGAAGTATCCTTGAGGGCGCTCCGCATGGCATCCACAATGGCCTTATTGGCCCTAAAGGCATCGGAACCGCCCCTTAGAATCACCGCATTGCCGGCCTTGAGGCAGAGCCCCGCTGCATCCACTGTCACATTGGGCCGGGCTTCGTAAATGATAGCCACAACTCCCAAGGGCACCCGTACCCGCCCTACTTCCATGCCGTTGGGCCGCCTCGCCATGGAGACTGTGACACCAACGGGATCAGGCAGAGCGGCAACCTCCCGCAGGCCAGCGGCGGCAGCGGTGAGCCTTTCCCGGTTGAGGGTCAGGCGGTCAATCAAGGCTTTGGAAACGCCCTTGGCCTTGGCAGCCTCCACATCTTCCCTGTTAGCCGCCAGAATCTGATCCGATTGTGCTTCCAAGGCATCAGCCATGGCAAGCAAGGCTGCATTCTTCTCCAGGGTCGAAGCACTCCGCAAACGGCGGGCAGCCTCTCTAGCCAACAAGGCCTGATCCCGTACACTGCCGCCCGACATCCTGCCAGCTAAATCTCCATTCCTCACCTTTCTCACTCCTCCGGAAACAGGACTAAGTTATCCCGATGAATGACCTCATCATAATCCTTGCGGCCTAAAATCTGGGGTAGCGCCTCCGAATGATGACCCTTGATGAGCTCAACTTCTTGAGCTGAATAATTGCTGAGACCCCGCCCGATCTCCTTGCCCTCTCCATCCCTAATGGTCACCAAGTCTCCGGCGGCAAAGGCCCCCGATACTCTGGTGATTCCGATGGGTAGCAGGCTCTTGCCGGCCTCCATAAGAGCGGTTTTTGCTCCGTCATCGACAAAGATCTCCCCCAGGGGCTGATGGTAAAAGGCCAGCCATCTCTTTCTGCTGTTGAGCCGTTCCTCTTCCGGCAGAAACAAGGTACCGACATCTGCTCCGGTTACAGCTGCGTGAATCACTCCATCCCGACCGCCGTGGGCGATGACCATGGGAATACCTGACCGGCAGGCGATGCGGGCAGCCTGAAACTTGGTGACCATACCCCCAGTCCCCCGGGAACTGCCGGCTCCGCCGGCAGCCTCAGCCAGCTCATCGAGGGAAGTCACAACATCCACCAGCCGGGCATCGGGGTTTTGCCGGGGATCCGCGGTGTTGACACCATCTACATCGGACAAGACAAGCAAAAGATCCGCCCCTACCAAGGCAGCAACCAGCGCCGACAAGGTATCATTGTCCCCAAACTTGATCTCCTCCACGGCCACTGTATCATTTTCATTGACAATGGGTACAACACGGTAGCGGAGAAGCTCCAATAGGGTATGGCGGGAATTAAGATAGCGTTCTCGACTCCTCAGATCCTCTCTAGTTAAAAGGACTTGGGCCACCACTTGGCCATATTCGGCAAACAGCTTTTCATAGACCTGCATTAAAAGTCCTTGGCCCACCGCGGCAACAGCCTGTTTAGCCGGCAGCGTAGCAGGCCTTTGAGAAAACCCCAGGCGGCTCAGACCTGCACTGATGGCTCCTGAAGTCACCAAGACTACTTCCATACCGCGGTTGGTTAGGTCGGCAATTTCCCTTACCAGCCGCTCCATGCGGTCTAGATTCAACCGGTAGGTCGGATATGTAATAGTACTGGTTCCGACCTTGACCACCACACGTTTAACGTTGTGGAAGATATTCGCTGCGGTTCATTGGTCAGCAATGCCCCCTTTTCCCTGCTTCTCATTAGATGGACGGTACAAGACTATGACTTTGCCGATGGTCTGTACCACCTCGGCTTGTGTTAAATTCGCCAAAACCCTTGCCATTTCCTCGGGTTTTTCCTCTACATTCTGCAGCAGCCTGATCTTGATCAGCTCTCTGGCCTCTAAGGCTGTATCGATTTGCCAGATGAGGTTATCGGATACGCCGCCTTTACCAACTTGGATAATCACCGGCAGCTCATTGGCAAGTCCCTTCAGCCGCGCCCTTTCTTTGCTGGTCAGCACCCAGGGCACCTCCCTTCTGCCTTTATGGGTTAGCTTAGATACTCGAACTCCCATTCTCCTATCCGGACAGTATCTCCATCCTTGACCCCGGCATCCCTAAGGGCTTCGATGACTCCCACATCATCCAGGAGCATCATCCACCAGCGGAGGGTATCAGGGTTCTCCAGATCGTGGCGCTCCATTAAGAACTCCAGCCCTTCTCCCTCAACCACAAAAGCATCTTCTTCCTGCCGCACTGTAAAGTCAGAAAGCCTCCGGGAACTCCGGGGAATTTCAATTATCTCCATTTCCTCTTCTGCTTCTGCCAAGACTTCCTCCTGAGCTGGTGACGGCAGCTCTTCTAAAGCGCTCCAGATCCTGCAAACTAGTTCCCTGACTCCCTGGCCTGTAGCAGCCGAAACTCCCACAACCTCCTGCCCGGCTGCTTCCTGCAGCCGCTCCAGATTAGCCTGGGCGCCAGGTATGTCCAGTTTGTTGCCCACCACTATAAAAGGCCGCTCTGCCAAATCTCGGCTGAATAAAGCCAGCTCCTGCCGCACCTGGTGATAATCATCCACCGGGTCCCTGCCCTCTAGCCCTGAGCAATCTACAATATGGACTAGGAGCCGGGTACGCTCCACGTGGCGGAGAAAATCATGGCCCAATCCTACGCCAGCATGGGCACCTTCAATCAAGCCGGGAATATCGGCTACTACGAAGCTCTTCCCGGTCTCCACCTTTACAACTCCCAGATTAGGCGACAAAGTGGTAAAGGGATAAGGGGCGATCTTGGGCCTGGCGGCAGAAATCACAGACAGCAACGTAGATCTTCCGGTATTGGGATACCTAACCAAACCCACGTCCGCGATCACCTTGACTTCCAACATCAGCCAGCGGTCTTCCCCAGGCTCTCCCTTTTCCGCAAAGTTTGGTGCCTGCCTGGTGGCTGTAGCAAATGACGAATTACCCCTGCCTCCCCGGCCTCCCCGGGCTGCCAGCAGCCGCTGGTTGGGACGGACCAAATCGGCCAGGATTTCCCCGGTTTCATCGTCCTTCACCACCGTTCCCGGGGGCACCTTGATCACCAAATCCGGGGCACTTTTGCCTTCCCGGTTGCCTCCCTGGCCGTGGCCGCCCCGGTCGGCCTTGTATTGGTTTTTGTACCGGAAATCCAGCAGGGTAGTCATGGATGGGTCCACCTCTAAGTATACACTGCCTCCATCACCGCCCCTGCCCCCATCGGGCCCGCCGGCCGGCACATATTTTTCCCGCCTGAAACTTACGCAGCCATCACCGCCGGCGCCTGCGCTCACATATATCCTAGCCCGGTCCACAAACTGCATTGCCTACACCTCCCGGGTACTTAAAAGCCACACCCGCTAGCATCACACCGGGTGTGGCCTCATATACTTACCCAAGGTACAGTCCCGACAGCTCCTTTCTCTGCCGGGAACCCCAAGACTTACGCCGTAGCAGCACCGTTCTCGGGCAAGACACTGACCCGCTTTTTATTCTTCCCTACCTGCTCAAACTGTACATATCCGTCGATCTTTGCGAAAAGGGTGTCATCGCCGCCTCTACCAACGTTGATCCCAGGATGGATTCGGGTTCCCCGCTGCCGCACTAAAATGGAACCGGCGGTGACAAACTGACCGTCTCCCCGCTTCACACCCAAGCGTTTAGAAGCACTCTCGCGGCCGTTGCGGGAACTCCCGCCTCCCTTCTTCCTGGCAAACAACTGAAGATTGATCCGCATGTATCGCACCTCCTCATGCTACCCCACCTAACCGGCATTCCCCGGCGCCCAGCGGGGCAAAAGCTACGTGCTGCTCAACCGCACACTCACATAATCTCCGTACTCTGCTTCAATGGCCTTGAGTCCCACCAGCATCGTCCGCATGATGACCCCCACCTCGGGCCGGCCAGCCTGCTCTAGAGTAAGATAACACTCAAGCTGCCCATCGGCAATCTTTGTCTGGGGGACAATCCCAGCCACTTCTTCCAATCCCAAGATTGCCGTTTGGAGGAGTACAGACACAGCCGCACAGACTATGTCCTGTCCGTGGGGTGCAAAACCCGAATGCCCTTTGGCGGCAAACCCATGTATCTTTCCAGCTGTATCTGTATAGACCTCAACCCTAACCACCGGCGCTTCTCCTAGACATTGATCTTTTCAATAACTAACTCGGTAAAAGGCTGACGGTGGCCGGTCTTCTTGCGATAATTCTTCTTAGGCTTGTACTTAAAGACTATAATCTTCTTGGCCTTGTCATTGCGCTGCACCCGGGCAACTACACTGGCGCCTTCAACCAAGGGCCTACCGATCTTGGTCTCTTCACCGTGGACCATGAGAACTTCGTCGAGAATCACCTGGTCACCGACTTCCACAGGCAGCTTCTCAACCCGGATGACATCGCCTTCCCGCACCTTGTACTGCTTGCCGCCGGTTTGCACGATAGCAAACACTGGACGCACCTCCTCCATCATAGACTCGCCGAGATCAGGCGGCCTCCTCAGCACTTAAAGCCCATCCCGAGCGGTTTCGGAGCTGAGCCTATCAAGGCCCAGACACCTACAGACCGAGTTTACCATGACCCACCAGGCCTGTCAAGACAGCATGCGGCCTTTGGCGTATGTTCGGAACACCTTGGTGATCTCGACTGTCAGCCTTTCCCCTACCCGGCGGCCTGCTCCCTCGATATCCACCACATACCCGTGGAGCCGGGAGATACCGTCCGCGGGGTTGGTCATATGGGGCTCCTCCACCTCTACATTGATGATCTGACCTTCTTTCACTGGCACCGCCATGGCTGCCAGGACATCCTTGTCACCGGCGTAGACGATCTCCACATCTTCCAGGTGCCGGTCTTCAGAGCCCCGGACAAAAATGGTCTTACCTGTGATCTGCTCCAGTTCTTTGAGATTGGCACCTCCTGCGCCGATGAGCATAGCTGCAACGGAAGGATGCACCTCAACCATCATGGCTTCCACATCATGGTCCCGGGCAAACTGGCGGATCCCCCGTTCAACCATAAATGCTAAGGTCTCCTCCGATAGAACCCTTCCCGTTCCCCCGCAGTAAGGACAGGGCCGCTGCAGGTAATCCCCAATGTTCTGCCGGGTCTTTTTCCTAGTCATCTCCACCATGCCGAGGTTAGTAAAGCCCAGGACGTGGGTCTTATTTCGATCCTTTTTCACTTCTTCCTCCAAGACAGCCAGCACTCGCTCTTCATCCGCTGCTGATGCCATATCGATGAAATCGATGACGATGATTCCGCCAATATCCCTCAGGCGCAGCTGTCGGGCAATCTCCTTTGCCGCCTCCAAGTTGGTCTTGAGGACCGTGTCGGCCAAATTCTTGCTCCCGGTGTACTTTCCGGTGTTGACATCGATGCTGGTCAAAGCTTCAGTCTGATCGATTACTAAATATCCGCCGCTTTCCAGCCACACTTTTCGCTTCAAAGCCCGTTTCAAATCCGCCTCTACGCCGTAAAATTCAAAGATAGGTATGTTTTCATCGTGATAGTAAAAGACTCGGGAACGGAGATGGGGCGCAAGGGTATCCAAGATCTCCAGCACCTTTTGGTATTCCTCCCGGGAATCGACGATGAAGCGGCTAAACTCCCGGGAAAATGAATCCCTAATAAGCCTAAAGACCAAATCATGGTCCTTGTAAAGCAGGGCTGGAGCGCTGGTTTGTTTTCCATGCCTTAGGATCTGTTCCCAAACCTTAGTGAGGAACTTAAAGTCTTGTTCCAATTCGTCCTGGCTCTGACCCTCCGCCAAGGTACGGACAATTAGTCCCATCCCCTTGGGTTTTAGCTCCTTAGCAAGTCTCTTGAGTCTTTCCCGCTCCTTCTCATCTTCAATCCGCCGGGAAACCCCGACGTGGTCAACTGTAGGCATCAGCACCAAATACCGGCCCGGGATGGTGAGATGGGTCACCACCCTAGCTCCTTTGGTCCCAATGGGTTCCTTGGTAACCTGCACGATAATCGACTGCCCCGGTTTTAGGACTTCGCTTATGCCCCTGGCTTTGGGTTTTCCGTTCTTGGCCTTGCCGCTGCCGTTGGCCAACAGTTTCTCATAGTCCCGGGCATCATCGACATACAAGAAAGCATTCCGTTCCAAACCGATATTGACAAAGGCCGCGGACATACCGGACAGCACGTTTTCTACCTTGCCTTTGTAAATATTGCCTACCACCCTTTGCTGACCGGCCCTCTCGATATATACCTCAACGACCCGCCGGTCTTCCAAAAAGGCTGCCCTGGTTTCCCGGCGACCGCAGTTTACGATAATATCCTTACCCATAACGCTCCTCCTAATGATGAGCCACGTCCAATGGGGAAAGCAAACGCGAGCCCTGGGCAATAAACAGTCCGGAGCGGTGAATCCGCAGCTGCCCCAAGGCCCAGGGGAATCGATCTGCAACCTCCTCGGGCCGGACATTGCCGGCGCTGCCGGTCTGAACCAGCACCGACAGACTGCCTCTCCCTGCTCCCTCTTCCAGCACCTCCAGGGAGAATATCCAAGGACGAATATTAAGCCTTCTCGTTTGCTTCTTCCCTGGCCGTTCAATCCAAATCTCTTCACTGTCCACTATCCGCTGCACTATCGGCGCCAAAACCCCATCCTGCTCCAATTCTCCACTGATCACATACTGCGCTCGGTCTATCACGGACATCAAAGGAGCAGCATCGGCAGGGATGGCTTTCGCTTCCTTAAACCTTATCCCCAAGGGCAGATTCTCATTGATGGCCTGCAAGAATGCATTGATTTCCAATTCACGGCCAAACTCCATGTCCACATACTCAGCACTACTGGTTATCCCCACAGCCAAAGCCGAACCTAAGGCGATCTTGGGCCTAGGATTGAACCCCTGGCTGTAAAGAATCGGCAGGCCGGCCCGCCGCACGGCCCGTTCAACCGTCCTAGCCAGGTCCAGGTGGGAGATGAAGCGAACCGGTTCTTCTTTGGTAAATCTAGCCCTGATCTTCATTGGACTTCTTCGCCTCCCACCAGCTCATTTCTAACCCCAAAGTCCTGGCACAGCCGGCATCCAGTACAGCCTTCAAACCGGCAATCGGGAGTGGTTTCACCTGCCAGTGCCCGCTGCCATTCCCTGATCAAAAACCTCTTGCTGACGCCGCTGTCAATGTGGTCCCAGGGTAGGCCCTCATCCAAATCCCGCTCCCGGTGACTGTAGAAATAGGGATCCAAATGTGCTTCTTCAAAAGCCTCCATCCACTTGGCAAAATCAAAATGTTCCGACCAGCCGTCTAGCCGGCAGCCCTTCTGCCAGGCCCGTAGGATTACATCGGCCACCCGACGGTCACCCCGGGCCAGTACCGCCTCGAGCAGACTCTTGTCCACGTCGGTCCAGCTGAAGGCGATGGACCGATCCCGCAGCAGTCTCCGCAGGTGCTCCTGGCGCCGGTTAAGCTCTTCCAGAGGTGCCTGGGGGACCCACTGAAAGGGAGTATGGCTCTTGGGCACGAAGGAGGCTACACTGACACTGATCCTCACCCTGCCGGCCTTGCCTACCTTACCCCGGATTCTTCGTCCCAGCTCCAGGACCCGCTGGGCAAGCTCCGCTATACCGGTCACATCCTCGAGAGTCTCTGTGGGCAAACCGATCATGAAATAGAGCTTCACAGAGTCCCAACCGGCTTCAAAGGCCGCAGTGGCCGCAAGATCGAGATCAGCTTCCGTTACATTCTTATTGATCACATCCCGGAGCCGCTGGGTCCCGGCCTCGGGGGCAAAGGTGAGACCTGTCTTTTTCCCCGATTGAATGCGGTCAGCTAAACCAACAGAGAAGGAGTCCAACCGCAAAGAAGGAAGGGATAGGCCGATACCGCAGCCTCTGTAGCTGGCCAAGAGCTCATCCACCAAGGGCTCGATGCCACTGTAATCGCTGGTGCTCAAGGAAGTTAGGGAGATCTCCTCATAGCCTGTAGCAGCCGCAAGGGCCTCAGCCTGCTTTAGCAAAGTCGCTCGCCGGCGCTCCCTTACCGGCCGGTATATCATGCCGGCCTGGCAAAACCGACAGCCTCGGGTGCAGCCTCGCATTACTTCCAGCATAATCCGATCATGGACTACATCGATGTACGGAACGACGAACTTATCGGGGAACACTGCGGCATCTAGATCCTTGACTACCCGCTTCTCGATCCGATCGGGCGCACCGCTGCGGTTGGGGATAATCGCCTTTACGGTGCCGTCGGCATAGTATTCTACATCATAGAAGCTGGGAACATAGACCCCGGGAATGGCCGCGGCCTTGAGCAAAAACTCTTCCCGATTCGCCCCGTCCATTTTCCACTCACGATAGACATCCACCAACTCAGAGACAGCTTCTTCTCCATCACCGATGACAAATAGGTCAAAGAACGGCGCCACCGGCTCAGGATTGAAAACACAGGGGCCGCCTCCTACCACAAAGGGATCTCCCAAGGAGCGCTCCGCTGCCAGGAGAGGGATCCCGCCTAGGGCCAGCATGTTCAAAATATTGGTATAGCTCAACTCATACTGAAGGGTAAATCCCACCAGGTCAAAGTCAGACAAGGCGCGGCGGTTTTCCAGGCTAAAAAGGGGAAGTCTGTGCTCCCGCATTCTGGCCTCCATATCCACCCAGGGAGCATATATC
>JAAZHE010000108.1 GCA_012510855.1 Bacillota bacterium
AGAGCCTTGAAATCGGCGGTCCCTCCAATACTTTTGTCGGTTTGCTCTTGGGAATTGCTTTGCTTCTCTAGCTCGACTTTGTTGTTCCCCACCAGCACGTCGCCGGGGGTGAAGAACAGCGTGCCCATTACCTAAGGCTCAGCATATTACTGGGCCTGGGTATTGCCCTTCATAATCTGCCGGAGGGGCTGGCCATTGGAACTGGGTATGCTGCATCGCAGGAGCGGGGCTGGCGGCTGATGATGGCTACCCTCCTCCACAATGTTCCCGAAGGTATGGCCATGGCGGGGCCCATGGTAGCTGCCGGTATTACCAGTCTCAAGGTTGCCAGTGCAGGAATTGTGGCAGGAGTTCCGGAAGGCATAGGTGCTCTGCTGGGGACCCTGATCCGAAGGGTGTCAACAGCTACCCTGGCAATTTCCTCAAGTTTTGCCGCGGGAGCCATGCTGTATATTGTCTTTGATGAACTGATTCCTGAAGCTCAGGAGCATGCTGAAGGCCACAGCGGCACCTTTGGGGGAGTGCTGGGGGTCGCTGTCGGAATGGCTATGCTGTACTATCTATGATGAGAGGTTAATGATAGCGTTGATCAGGGCGGCTACCGCCGCAAAAACACAAGATACATCACCCCAGAATATAAACAACACCCCAGAACCGCCGTTGCGGCAGCAGTCGGGGTGTTCTTAATTGACGCTTTATTTGAACCTGTGGCATGGGTATCTCCCATCGACCTTTAGAGTTCAAGCCGCATGTCTCCGTCCTTAATCCATCCCATTCTCCTAAGGGGAATAGCTATCAAGTAGGTCAGCACGGCGGGTAGAATAAAGTGAAGCAGCAGTATCTGCGGCCACACTCTAGTTCCCATGGCGGCAATAGTCCCGATCTGCCCCACAAGGCCGCTGGTCCCCATCCCCGCTCCACTAGGGATATTTTCGATCATGAATACCTTGGTCCCCAAAGGTCCCAAGATGGCACTGGCTAAGGTGGGCGGAATCCAGATGCGGGGATTGCGGATAATATTGGGCATTTGCAGCATGGAGGTGCCCAGCCCCTGGGCCAAGAGGCCACCCACTCCGTTCTCTCTATAGCTAATTACGGCAAAGCCGATCATTTGCGTTGAACAACCGATGGTGGCGGCACCAGCGGCCAGTCCGCTGAGCCCCAAACTGATGGCTATAGCCGCACTACTGATGGGCAGCGTCAAGAACATTCCCATCAGGGCAGAGACTACGATTCCCATGGGGATGGGGTGCAGCATGGTGGCTTGGTTAACCATGGCTCCAAGGGTCTTCATGAGTACTGAGACGAAGGGGGCGATGTTTTCTCCAACGATACCACCGACCAAGATGGTCGTACTGGGTACAACGATAATGTCTAGTTTCCTGCCAGCAACCCGCTTGCCTGTTTCGGCTCCTGCCAAAGCTGCCACCAGTGCGCCTACTGGTTCCCCGATGCCCATGGAGGCGGCACCGGAAGTCAGAGTGATGGTGCCGGCACCTATGGCTCCTGTGACAGCCGATGCAAAGACCACCAAAGGCGGCGCCTGTATACCGGTGGCAACAGCTACCCCGATGGCTGGGCCCATGAGTAGCTTGGCAAATTGGCCGAAGCGGACCAGGATATTGAGATGGACCAGATTACCGACTTGCTCCAGGATGACACCTACAATCAATGATGCGAATAGTCCTAAAGCCATAGCGTTAAACACATTGACCGCATAGGTCAGCAGTGAACTGCCGGATGCAGCTGCTTTACTGCGATGTGCTGGCTGCTGCCGTCTTGCCTTTGTTGATGCCCTTTGCTGTGCCATGACTTATCGGGTTGAGCCTCTAGATCGTACGAGAGGTCTCTCCCATCTACACCTCCATCTCTATCGTGTTCATAGACACGTACTTAGGTTCAGCGACTAATCCCGTTACATATCCCACCTTACGCCTGTCTGGGGCTAAGGGTGCAGTCACCGGGTTATTCGTAATCTTTTCTGGAAAATCCTGCGGCAAGACGATAAATGATGGATTTTACCTGCCTCCGGAAAGACTAGTACTGAACCCCGAGCAGTTGGATCATGGGGTAATTAGCTCTAGTAGTCTAGTTCTATTAAATTGGGAGCGAGGTGGCAGTGTTGCCGACGCTGCGACTAGAGAATCGATTGGGCAGTGAGATGAGTCCATATCTTAGGCAGCATGTCCTGGATCCAGTTGCTTGGCAGCCTTGTAATGACGATGCCCTGAAGCTGGCCGAAGAACTGCAGCGCCCTATTCTCCTCAGTATCGGTTATTCCGCCTGTCACTGGTGCCATGTTATGCAGCGGGAGTCCTTTCAGAACCAAGAAATTGCTGAGTTGATAAACAACCATTTTATCCCCATCAAGGTTGACCGCGAAGAAAGACCGGACCTAGATCATATCTACCAGAGAGCGGCGTTACTGCTTATCGGTCACGGCGGCTGGCCCCTTACTGTCTTTCTCACGCCTGAGACTAAGCCGTTTTTTGCCGGTACATATTTCCCTCCCCGGGATCGATTCGGCCGCTCGGGCTTTCCTGCTATCTTGCGGCAGATAGCCCGTTTGTGGGAGAGGGAGCGGGAAGCGGTGGAGAAGACCGCTAATGAGATCACCGCGGCTATGGCCGAAGAATCGATGCCGGTAGGAGACCAGCGCTTTGTAATACCGGCGGATGGGAGAATCGACCAAGATATGGTAACAAGGCTTCTAAAGGATGCTGAAAACTATCTGCTGGAGCTATATGATGAGCGTAACGGTGGCTTTGGTACGGCACCCAAGTTTCCCTGTACCAGCATCCTGGCGTTCTTCTTGCAGAGGAGTCGAGAGAATCCCTCGCTGTTGGAAGCAGTGGTCAATACCCTTGACCATATGGCGGACGGAGGCATCTATGATCAGCTGGGAGGAGGATTTCACCGGTATTCCACCGATGATCGCTGGCTTGTACCCCATTTTGAAAAAATGCTCTATGATAATACCCAGTTGGTCCAGATCTATTTAACAGCCTTTCAGCTGACTGGTGATGACAAGTACCGGGGGGTGGTAGAAGAGACTCTAGATTACCTCCTCAGGGATATGCACCATCCATGTGGTGCTTTCTTTGGGACTCAAGATGCCGACAGTGAAGGCGAAGAGGGTAGGTTCTATCTTTGGACGCGGCAAGAAGTAATGGATCTCCTGGGACAAGAGGTCGGGGAGATAGTCTGTACTTACTACGGCATCGGACGGGAAGACAGTCTAACCCACGGTGGGTGGGTACTTCATCGGGCTGTCTCCCTGGATACTTTGGCCAAGCATTATAGTATGACCGTTTCTGAGGTAGACTCAATCCTAGAATCTGCCAGGCTCGCCCTCTATCAACGGAGAGGGCAGCGCATTCCGCCAGCCCGGGATGAAAAAATCATCACTGCTTGGAACGGAATGGCGGTTTCTGCTCTAGCCAAGGCAGGGTCGGTGCTGCAGGTGCCCATGTATCTAGAGAAAGCCAAAGGGGTGGCTGGTTTCGGTTTGACCCGGCTGCGGAGGTCCGACGGCCGGTTGTGTAGGAGTTTTATGGGAGACCCAAGTGCCATATCGGGTTTTCTAGAAGATTACGGTTACTTTGTTGCGGGGTTGGTGGATTTGTATAAAGCGACCTTGGAGCCATTCTGGCTCGATGCCGCCCTAAACCTTATGGAACTTGCCATTCAACTTTTCTGGTCTGATTCCAGCAGCGCTTTTTATAACACAGAAGCCGGGAATAACTTGCTCTTCCGCCCGTCCATCCCCGAGGATGAGTCTTATCCGTCAGCGGTAAGCATCATGGCCCGGAACCTCTTTTACCTGCAGAATTTGCTATCCACTCCGGGTGGGGAAAAACTGGAGCTTATCCTCAACCGGTACCTAGATGATATGAAAGTAAACCCCTGGGGCTTCGCTGGTTTACTTACAGTTTTGGATCTAGCCCAAATGGGACTGCGGGAGTTTTTCCTAATTGAGCCGGCTCAAGGCGGGGCAGATCCTGAAATGCTTAATGTGCTGCAGGCTGCTTATCTGCCTGAAAGCATAATTTACCGCTGGAATACTGCTCCATATCAACAAGGGCGCCTTGTCGAGCTGAGTCTGGGCAAAACGGCAGTGGAAGGCAAGACCACGGTGTACATCTGTGAAGGCCAGACCTGCTATCCGCCGATTACTGATCCAGCGGAGCTCAGGGCCCATATTCAGAGATTTCCTTTAAATGTAAAAAAAGAGCCGCCGCTCCCCGTACAGTAAAGGACTAATGGTTAGGTCCGTATAATAATTAACTATAAAAGTTAGGAGTGAGGAGGCACGGATTTGCAGTACCGGGAGTTTGGCAGTACAGGGATCAAAATCTCAGCTCTAGGTTTTGGGGCCATGCGCCTCCCTGAGATCGAGGAAAACGGAACCTATCGAATTGATGAAGAAAAGGCACTAGCTGTGATTAACAGGGCCTTTGAACTCGGCGTCAATTATATCGATACCGCCTACGGTTACTGTCACGGCAACAGCGAGATTGTGGTGGGAAGGGCTTTAAAGGGTTGGCGGGACAAGGTGTATTTGTCCACCAAGCTGCCAACCTGGCTGGTAAAGGATAAGAGCGACTATCGCCGCTATCTTGAAGAACAACTGCAGAAGCTGGATGTAGATTACATTGATTTTTATCATTTCCATTCCTTAAATCAAGAGCGGTGGGAGAATGTTGTCCTCAAATATGACCTGTTGGATGAAGCCCAAAAGGCCAAAGAGGAAGGCCTGATTAGACATATCTCCTTCTCTTTCCATGATAAACCAGAGGTTCTCAAGCAGCTGGTTGATGTGGGGATCTTTTCATCACTGCTCTGCCAGTATAATCTCTTGGATCGGGCTAACGAAGAGGCCATCGCCTATGCCCGGGAGAAGGGCGTGGGAGTGGTAATCATGGGGCCGGTAGCCGGCGGACGTCTGGCGGCATCATCCCCGAACATTCAGCAGCTTTTGGAGGGGCGAAGTGTTAGTACACCGGAATTAGCTCTGCGCTTTGTCTTGGCCAATGAAAATGTGAGCTGTGCACTATCTGGGATGAATACCGTGGAGATGGTGGAGGAGAACGCAGCTACGGCCTCCCTAGAACTGCCCCTCACAGAAACGGAACTCCAGCGCATCAAAGATGCCATGGAGGAAAATCGACGTCTAGCTGAACTATACTGTACCGGCTGCGATTACTGCATGCCCTGCCCCAATGATGTCAATATTCCCTTGAATTTCCGGCTGATGAATTATCACCGGGTTTATGGCCTTACAGAGTACGCAAGGGCTCAGTATCAGAAGATCGGCACAACCGATGACCTTAAGGGCAGAAAAGCAGAAGACTGCATTGAATGTGGGGTATGTGAGCCCAAATGTCCACAGAAGATAGAGATTCGCAAACAGCTGAAGGAGACGGCTGCGGCACTAGGCTGATCTCCAAAGGGTTGAAACGTTTCACAGGGCGGCATCATCTGCCGTCTTTTTTTGATCAGCTCAGTGGGAGTTGACATGTGGTTCGGATTACGTTTTGTAATCAGTCGGGGAGGAACTTTTGAATCCTGCGGTAATTTAGTAAATAGTAATTTCTGCTGTTATTTCAGTTAGCAAGTGATGTTAACACTGTAGAAGAAAACACAGCAACCAGGCAGAACCTATGATTCAGTTAGACAAGGAGGTCAGCTATGCGGGGCTGTCTGTCACCAGTGCAAAAGGAAGAAGCGAATGTATTAGTACCCAAGGATTTGTGGCCGGTATTAGCTGCAAGCTGCGGTTTAGTCATAATTAAGGAAACAAGAGAAGATACGCTATGGGGCACCAGCTAAGGACATTCATTACATCATATGGTTGAAATGCTGGGTACCAACATCGCGTTCTTACTGTTTTACATGGGATGGAATGTAGGGGTAAGAAGGCAAACGCTTCGGGGTCTAGCCTTGAGTGTTGCTTCCTTATCCTTGGGGCTCTTAAACACGCTTCATCTTCTTTCCTTGCCCATGATGCCATCCCTCATTACCCCCAACAGTTTCAATAAGGCTACGCTGTTTGCCGCATTATCCTCTGTACTTGTTCCTCTCGTAATGCTGCTCATCTCCTTCTTGCCGGTGCGCAGAATCAGCAGTGTACTGCGGTGGCTCTTACTGGGAGGTGGTTTATTTTTCACTGTCATTTGCACCGTTGTTGTTCTTTTCTACGAACAATACCTTCCAAGATTCTTCATTGGCGAAGAACCGGTTCGACAAGCCGGTGTATACTTAGGTTCACTAGGCTGTCTTTTTTCACTACTCTTGGGATTTCGTTACGCCGGAATATATTGTAAGACCCACAAGGATATTCACAGGCAGTTGGTAATCATAGCAATCATGTGGGCGCTAAGCCAAGCAAGTTTGTTCTATTTGACCTGTCGCTGGCAGTTTACCTGTCTGGTTAGCCATGTGTACCGGCTGCTGGTTTTGGCGTACATATATCAAGGTGTGGCGGTACCGCTTATCAAACGTCCGTACTGGAACTTAGACATTGCTCAAGAGCAGCTGCGGCGGAGCAGGCGGCTTCGCACCTTAGGTCGACTGATGAGGCATATTGCCCATGAGTTGACAAATCCCCTCGCTGCCATTCGGGCCTCAGCTCAGCTGTCAGCCATCTTGGACGATAGAGAGGAACGCCAGCGAGTGACTGGGCGCATCGAAGCAGAAATAGATCGGCTGAGTGAGCTGATCACTATTACCTTGGAAGTAGGTTGGGATCAGCCCGAGATGTGGAATCCTGTCAACGTGGAAATGATGGCCGATGAGTTGATATCCCTCTGGGCTGCAGAGCTAGACCGGCTTGGAATCACAAGTCACATATATGTCGAACCAGCAATCCCGCCGATTCAGGGCAATGCCAAATTGCTCCATAGGGCTTTGACTAATCTAGTGGCTAATGCTGTAGATGCCATGCCCCATGGGGGAGAGTTTATCATCGGCCTGAGCCACGAAGAGGGTCTGAACTGCGTCCGGATAGAGATTTCGGATACCGGCACAGGGATCCCTGTAGATGTCCAGGGCCGTATCTTCCAGGAAATGGTTACGACCAAACCCAAAGGGACAGGATTAGGATTGATGATTACACACCAGATCATTTGCGAACTCCATCAGGGGGAGATCTGGTTCGAGACTGTTCTGGGACAGGGTACCACGTTTTTCATCAGACTTCCTGTTTACCGGGGAAGGCATCTGCCAGTCTCGGTGGAATCAACTAATTCTGTCTTGAGGTACAATAGAGATGATTATCTATGGGATGAGGAGGTTTAAAGATGACCAAAGATGTAGCTGATGTTATCAGGGAACGGCGGAGCATTAGGCGTTTTACCTCTGATGAAATACCTGATGCGACCTTATCCCGATTGTTGGAGGCAGCTTGTCTGGCTCCCAGTGCCGGCAACCGCCAGCCGTGGTTTTTCTACGTGGTAAAGAATCGGGGCCGCCGTCAGGACCTTGCCGAAGCTGCCTTTGGTCAGAAATTCCTGGCTGAGGCACCGGTGGTGATTGTGATCTGCGCTGAACCGGCTAGGAGCGCTGCCCGCTACGGAGAACGGGGGTCTGAGCTATACTGCCTTCAGGATACCGCGGCAGCTGCCCAGAACTTAATGCTGATGGCAGAGGGATTAGGTCTTGCTACCTGCTGGGTCGGCGCCTTTGATGAGGCAGCTGTTCGCAAGGTATTGGACATGCCTAGGGGCTACAGGCCCGTAGTCATGGTCCCGGTCGGTTACAGTAATCTGGCAGAAGCGCCCCAGGCCCCTCCTCGACGGCCCCTTGCCGAGGTAGTGAAGATAGTAGATTCAGCAAAAACGCACCGGAATAAAGCAAGGAACTCCCAAGGCTCCCGCTGACATTTGCATAACTATGATGTTAGAAATGGTAAGAGCCATCCATCTTCCCTAGAGGGGGGTCATATGATGACAGGTAAAGAACTAGTATTGGCGGCACTCCAGCGACAGGCAACGCCTCGGGTGCCTTGGGTACCCTTTACCGGTGTGCATATCGGAAGCCTTAAAGGAGTTGACGCTGAACAGCTGCTGAAAAGTGCTGAGCTGTTGGTAGCCTGCGGTGTAGAGGCTAATCAGCGGTATCAACCGGATGGACAGCCGGTGATTTTCGACTTACAGGTAGAAGCGGAAATTTTGGGTTGTGAACTCAAGTGGGCAAAGGACGCACCTCCGGCAGTAGCAACCCATCCCCTAGCTGACGGTTATGAGAAGCTGAAGGACCTGCCCATACCGCGGCCAGAGGATGGAAGGCTTCCCATTATCTTAGAAGCTATGCGGAGCTTGAAAGAAAAAATCGGTCACAATACCGCTCTGTACGGGTTGGTGGTGGGTCCTTTCACTTTGGCGCTGCACCTTAGAGGCACCAATGTCTTTCTGGACATGTTTGATCAACCGGAAGCAGTGAAGGGATTGATAGACTTCTGCCGCCAGGTGACGGAACAGGTAGCCGAGTACTACATTGATGCCGGCATGGATGTCATTGCCGTTGTCGATCCCATGATATCCCAAATATCTGCTGATCATTTTCAGCAGTTTGTTAGTGAAGCTGCCGTTCATATCTTTGATTTTATTAGACAGAAAGGCGCTCTCTCATCATTCTTCGTCTGTGGCAATGCGACACCGGTGCTGGAAGTGATGGCGCAGTGCAAACCCGATGGGATTTCGGTAGACGAAAATGTCAATTTGGGTTATGCCAAGGAGATTGCCGACAAGTATCAGGTGTCCTACGGCGGTAATATTCCTTTGACTACAGTAATGCTCTTGGGAAGTCAAGCCGATAACATGCAGACGGCGCTGGAGCTGATAGACGCCTACAGCGGCCCCGGTTTTATTCTATCCCCCGGCTGCGACATTCCCTACAATGTCCCGCCCGAAAACGTCAGTGCCATCACCTTAGCAGTTTTTGACCCTGATAAAGCCAGGGTGGTCGTGGAGACCAGTAAAGATGATATCGATATGGCGGACATTGAGGTGGAGATTCCAGATTACGACAACCTGTCCGGAGTCTTGATCGAAGTGCTCACTCTAGATTCAGCTACATGTCCACCGTGCAAGTACATGGTGGATGCCACCAGGGAAGTAGCCAAGTTCTTTGAGGGCAAGGTCCAGTGGGTGGAATACAAGATTACGGAGAAAGAAAATATAGTGCGGATGCAGCGTTTGGGTGTTACCAACATCCCCACTATTGTAATCAACGGCAAGCCGACCTTTGTTTCCTATATCC
>JAAZHE010000109.1 GCA_012510855.1 Bacillota bacterium
ATTTGATGCTGGTTGACTACCATCTCCATACGGTATACTCCCATCATGCCGTGGGTACAATAGACGATTGCCTGCGCTGGGCAGAGGAGTTGGGGAACAAAGAGGTGTGTTTTACTGAGCACATATCCCGCCAATACCTACCGGAGGACTTCAAGAGGCAGATACCCTATACGTGGATGCTGGATGAGGAGTTGGAACTCTACCTTCGGGACGTGAAGGAGGCTGGAGAGAAAAGCTCTCTAGCTGTGCGGGTAGGCCTAGAGACTGACTATTTCGCCGGCTATGAGGAGAAGCTGGGGGAGTTCTTGGCATCGCTTCCCTTGGATTTTGTCTTAGGAGTTGTCCACTTACTTCCCATGTACGGGCTGGAGTACGTCATGTACGTAGAAGATGAGCCGATGAGACTTCTTATGAACTACCTTGAGTATGTGAAGAAAGCAGTAGAAAGCGGCCTCTTCGACTCCATGGCCCACATAAACCTAGGCTGGCAGGCGGTGCCGTGGCCAGAAGGAACCGATGGCCGGCTGGTGGAAGATGCCTTGGCCGAGGTGGTGGCTGCTGCCCATAGGCAGGATATGTGCCTTGAGATCAACACCAGGGCCTTTAATTTTGAAGGGTACGGAACACCCGAAGCCTACGGGAAGTTCTTGCGGCTCATCGCGGACTACAATGTGCCAATTACCTTAGGTTCTGATGCCCATAGCCCCAAGGAGGTGGGCCGCAATTACCCCAAGGCCCTGCAGACGCTAGCTCATTACGGAATTACAGAGGCTGCTGTCTTCGTTGAGAGGAAGCGGCACATGGTTCCCTTGGAGGCTATGGTTATCCGGTGAACCTTACAACAGCTGAGCGTACAATCTAAATGCTTTCCTGCGGCCGCTGCACTACAACTTTCTCCTTCCAGCGGCCGGTTCTGTAATACAGTAGGTGGAAAATAAAGCCCATACAGGTGCCGAGGGCCATGGCCAGCCAGACGCCGCCTACTCCCAGTTCGGGGATGGAGCTGAGATAGCGGGCCAGCGGTACCCTCACGATCCATAGTGACCCTAAGGTGAGATACATGGTGGCCACCGTATCTCCGGCACCTCGGATTACACCGCCGATAGTGAACATCAGGGCCATGGGAATATATGACAAGGCTACATAGCGTAGATATCGGGACCCTTCCATCAGCACCGCCTCATCCTGGGTAAAGAGGACCATCAGGATGCTGGGCCGCACCATGGCGATTACCGAGACTATGGCGGTGATACCGGAGGCAAGGATGGCGCCCCACTTGAGTGCTTCCGCTGCCCGTTCAGGCTTCCCAGCACCGAGGTTCTGACCTACTAAGGCGGACACCGCCATACCCATACTCATGGAGGGCATAAAGGCGAACTGATCGAGACGGGAGCCGGCTCCAAATCCCGCAATTACAGTGGCGCCGAAGCTATTGACGATGGAGTTGACCACAACGGCACTGAGAGAAACCAGTACCTGCTGGATGCCGGCGGGCAGTCCGATCCTGAAGGTCAATTTGGTCAGATTCCAGTCCAGCCGGAGCGAGCCGGGCTGCCAGTGGAGAAGGCCCGACTGTACATACAGATACCGAAGAGATAAGACAGCGGAAATACCCTGGGCGATGATGGTGGCCAAAGCCGCGCCTCCGACTCCCATGGCGGGAATAGGTCCCAATCCAAAGATAAAGATGGGGTCAAGAATGATGTTGAGCACTGTCGCATAGGCCAAGAAGCGCAGGGGATTTCTGGAATCACCAAATCCCCGGAGGATGGCTCCGGCGACGTTGTATAGGAACATACCCACTAGGCCTGCCATAATAATCCCAATATAGGTCATGGCCATTTCCAAGATCTCATCCGGGGTGTTGATTAGCTCCAGCAGAGGACGGCGAAAGACAACTCCGATGATGGAAATTATCACACCAAGTATGGTAAGGAGGATAATGGAATTGGTGATGGTCTTATGGAGTTCCCTGTGCTGTTGTGCTCCGAAGTACTGGGAGACCAGTATAGTGGTGGCCATGGTGATGCCGTTGACCATGGCAATTAGTGCGAAGAAAACGGGAAAACCAACTGATACAGCCGCCAACGCGTTGGCACCGAGGAAGCGGCCAACCCAGATGCTGTCGACGGTATTATATAAAGCCTGCAGCAGATTCCCGAGAAGCATGGGAAGAGCAAAAGCCACTAGATGGCGCGGGATACTGCCCTCGGTAAAATCAGTGATTTTTTCATTTTGCACTCGCAAAACCCCCTTCTATGTCTTTGGATAAATCCTACTCCAGGGGACTAATCCGGACTAGTTCACATCAGTTGCCATATACATCCACTAGTCTATCACGGGTGATGGCTCCTAGCAAGAAAGCGGAACTGTAGCAAACGAAAACCGCCCCATTTTATCCCTTTTTGCCTTCCGGGATTGGGTTTGGGGCAGTGGCGTTTTCTCGGTCTTCAAGCCTAAGGGTCCATGGTTTTCATCATAGTTCAGAGGCCAGCTGTTTCCCTCATTCTCCATTTTGTGTCGCACCGATGTCCAATTAGCCTTCTTGAATATCCCCCAAAAATTTCCCTACCTTTTCCAACAGAATGCGGCCGTCTTCTACATCTACGGCCAGCTTTTCTACAGGGCACATACCGTCCCGGCTGCGGTTAAGAATGTACGGGCAGGATTTCTGGTATTCCAGCTCTATACCTGCAGCCAGCAGGGTTTCAATGGCTATCTCCGAGATGAGTACGGCGTAAACGCTTTTGACCTGTGCCAGAGTGCAGAATAAAGCCGCGGCTTTGCCGATGACTTTGTCTGCTACACTAGCTCCCTTCAGAGCCTCTCCCAGCTCTTTAACAGCTCGATAAATTGGCCTGATACTGGTCTCTCGACTGGTAAAAAGGAGTTCTCCATCCTTTACTATTACCAAAGCATGATCTTCTTCCAAGAGCGTCTTTCTTGCCAAGTCTAGATCGCTAAACTGAGTCATTAGACCGTGTCCTTTCTTGCCCATTGTCTGAGGCATATTTCTCCATAAGAGTTCTCTCCCATCAACGCTATACCTGCCGCAATGTTCAAGACCGTTGAGTAATTAAGAAGGCCTGCGGTGGATTTGCTGCTAGGCTTTTTACTTCACGGGGTTTCAATTCCAAGGCTGTCCGACCGCCGGTCTTCTTTGGTTACATAGGGGGCTTGCCCTGCGGTCATAATCAAGGGTGAAAGGAGTGTGAGTAATGTCTCAGCACCATCCTAAGGTAGTTTGTGAAGTAGACACCTGTACCCACTGGCTGCCTGGGGACGTCTGCGGTGCCGCCAATATCGATATCCTCAACGAGGAGGAACAGGCGGCAGAATCGGTGGAGCACACCATGTGCAAGACCTTTGCGGAACGCCGGGGTCTAGCCAACCTGCTCGGTTCCGCGGATAACGTCAACTGGTGGGGTGCCATCGAAGCGGCAATCATGCCCGGCCGGGATCTATCGCCAACTACTACTTGTGTAGTTGATTCTTGTGTCTACTGGGAAGACGGCAATCTGTGCACCGCCGACGAGATCTTTATCAGCGGCAGCGGTGCCAAGGAATGCCAGGACACAAACTGCGACACCTTTGAGAAAAAATAAAACCCAGGGGAGAACCGGCCTGAGGTCGAGACCTGGGAGATCAGCACCGAGATAATGTTGCAGTGATGCAGCCAGGAGAAGTATTGGAGTCTGGGGAAGGCAGCTGAAAGCAAGCTTTCCCCAGGTTATTTTGCACAGCATCACGCTGAGCCGCCGGCCCAGAGAAGAACCTGGCTGGTGCTAGCCTCTACAGCTTAGTGGATTGCCAATGGCGTCCAGTGGTTCATTTCACTGCAAGATGTAGGTGGTGTTCAGACTTCTCTTGCCCAAAATGGAGGAATTTAGATGCGGGGGTGAACCCCAGGGGAAAATTAAAGGGTATGGGCCTTCCTTGCCTAATTCTGGGTTGAGTAGACAGCAGCAAACCCATGGAAAGTCAGGTGAAAGGAAGGATTCTATGGAGATACTGTTTCTGGGAACTGGTGCAGCAGAGGGATGGCCGGGGGTTTTTTGCCAGTGCCGGTGTTGTGAGAAGGCCCGGGCATTAGGCGGTAAGAATTTACGCACCAGGTCTTCTGTGCAAATCGATGGTGAGTACAAATTTGACCTACCCCCTGATACTTATCACCACGTCCTCACCCACAACCTCAACCTCGCGGATATCCGCCACCTGTTTATCACCCACTGCCATGAAGATCATTTCTATTGGAAGGAACTGGCCATGCGGGGCCGGCCCTTTGCCCATCGGCGGAGTGAAGCAGCGCTCCACGTCTACGGCGACCGGTGGGTCAAAGAGACCGCTGCTTGGCAGGAATTATCCAATGCAGGGCTCTCCTTCCATGAGGTGGAACCCGGCGGAAGCTATCAAGCCGGTGAGGCCTGGCTCTATCCCTTTCAGGCCAATCACTTGGAGGATAAGGGCGCTCTCATCTATGTTTTCCAGAAGGACGGCATCAGCCTGCTGTACGGCCATGACAGCGGGTTCTTCTACGAAGAGGTTTGGGCAGAGTTAAGCCGCTTCCATCTGGATGTGGTGGTGCTGGAAGGCACCCACGGTGAAGAAGACGTTTGGGATAACCACATGGGAATTCCCGCTGTGATTAGGACTAGAGAGCGGATGCTCGAGACCGGCATCGCTTCAGAGCAGACCGTTTTTGTCGCCACCCATTTCTCCCATAACGGTGGTTTGCTTCATCACGAGCTGGAAGAGCGGCTCAATCCCCATAGTATCCTGGTGGCTTATGATGGGATGCGCCTCGAGGTGCCTAGGAGAGACTGAGGGGCAATGGGGAGGAATCTGACCTTCCGGCTGGAATGTTTAGGCGGGGCTGGTTGGTATTACAGCCAGCCAATGTACTAGGAAAGGGGAGATCATATGGCCATTCGGGTGACTGTTTGGAATGAGAATCGGCACGAACAGGTCAATGAAGAGGTTCGGCGGGTATACCCTGAGGGTATCCACGGCGCAATTGCCAATCATCTCCGCACCCAGGGCATGACGGTCAGGACTGCAACATTGGATGAACCTGAACACGGCCTTACCGACGAGGTTTTAGCTGATACCGATGTTCTTATCTGGTGGGGGCATATGGCCCACAATGAAGTCAGTGATGAGGTAGTAGATAAGGTATACCAGCGGGTGCTGCAGGGCATGGGCCTAATCGTTCTCCATTCCGCCCATTTCTCCAAGATTTTCCGCAAGCTGATGGGAACCACCTGCGACCTCAAGTGGCGGGAGATTGGAGAGAAGGAGCGGCTTTGGGTGGTCGAGCCGGGCCATCCCCTTGCTCAAGGCATCGGAGAGTACATTGAACTGCCCAATACAGAAATGTACGGCGAGCGTTTTGATATCCCGGCACCAGACACCTTGGTGTTTATTAGTTGGTTTGCCGGAGGGGAAGTCTTCCGGAGCGGCTGCTGCTATCATCGGGGAAGGGGGAAGATCTTTTACTTCCGTCCAGGGCATGAAACATTCCCCATCTACCACAACAGGGATATTCAGCAGGTGTTAACCAATGCTGTCCGCTGGGCAGCGCCAGTCGACGGTCCTGTTCCTAAATTCGGTCATCATCCCGAGCCACTGGAAAAGCTTTAAGGATAAGAGCTGCCCCGATGGGGCAGCTCAGACTGTTTATAAGGGCATTGAACAGGTAGGTCAGAGCGAAAACCCCCGAGTCACATTCTCAGGCGCCCCTTGGGATCCAAGGGATTTGCAGGAGCTAGACGTCACCCGGGAACCTGTGTTAGGCTGGTCATAGGTAAAAGAAGGGAATGAGCTTACTTGGATCTACCGGAGGTTGTAATCTATACCGATGGGGCCTGCTCAGGCAATCCCGGACCAGGGGGGTGGGCGGCGATCCTGGTGTTTGGGCCCCATCAAAAGGAGATCAGCGGCTACGAGCCGGCAACTACTAATCAGCGAATGGAGCTTACGGCGGCTATCAGAGGATTGGAAGCCCTCAAGCGCCCCTGTGCTGTAAAGCTCCACAGCGACAGCGCTTACCTCATCAACGCCTTTCGGCAGAACTGGTTGGCCAGATGGCAGCGCAACGGCTGGCTGACCTCCAGGAAGGAGCCGGTGGAGAATCAGGACCTGTGGAAGCGGCTCTTAGAATTGACAAGAGTCCATCGGGTTCAGTGGGTGAAGGTACAAGGCCATGGTGACGATGAACTCAATAACCGCTGTGATTATTTAGCCAAGCAGGCCATTGAACAGAACTCCACTGCTGCCAAATGACCCCTAGAAGGAGAAGGAAACTCATACAGCGCAAAGAATAACGAGAGTAAGGCGAATGTTCAGCTCTATTGTAACGGATGAAGCATTCGGAAAAGTCTCCAGGACGTCTTAGCAGTTTACGGAGGTGAAAAGACTGTGAGGGTTGGAATCGTCGGACTGGGTACCATGGGTACTGTCCATGCTGCCGGTTACCAGCAAATCCCCGGCTGTCAGCTGGTAGCAGTCGCCGACATTCAGCAGGATCGCCGGGAAAGGCTGGCTCAGCAGTATGGGGTGAGGGGCTATGCCAGCCTGGCTGATATGTTGGCAAGAGAGGATCTGGATGTAGTGGATGTGTGCCTTCCCACCCACCTACACAGGGAGCATGTGGAGATGGCAGCTGCAGCGGGGAAGCACGTGTTCTGCGAGAAGCCTTTAGCCCGGACCCGGGAGGATGGGCTGGCGATGATTGAAGCTTGCCGCAAGGCGGGAGTGTTTCTCGGCGTCGGCCATGTTGTCCGTTTCTTCCCTGAGTACCGCCGGGCCCATGAAATCATCCAGGCAGGTGAACTAGGCCGGGTAGGAACTGTCTTTACCTACCGGGGCGGAGGCGGGTTCCCCACTGCGTGGCAGGATTGGTATGCCAACTACCAGTGGAGCGGCGGCCTAACCTTGGACCTTATCATTCATGATTTTGATTTCCTCCGCTGGACCCTCGGGGATGTGGAGAGAGTCTATGCCAAGGGTACCCATGGCCGGACGTACAACCGCCTGGAGCATGTGCTGGTGAGCCTGCGTTTTAAGAACGGGGTAATAGGCAATGTGGAGGGCACGTGGCTCAATGTGGGCGGTTTCGGCACCAAATTTGAATTTGCCTGTGAAAAAGGACTTCTAACCCATGATTCCAAGGCGGCATCGGGTTTCCGGAGCTATCTGCAGAAAGTTCAGGGCACAGGGGCCCCCGGTGTAGCTGTACCGGAGAACCCCTTAGACAAGAGCCCTTACACCCTCGAACTGGAGCATTTCCTGGAAAGCGTCCGTGAGGGTAAAGAGCCTATGATCAATGGAGAAGAAGGTCTGGCATCTCTAGAAATAGCCCTGGCTGCTCTAGAATCCATCGCTACCGGCAAACCGGTGGTCGTCGGCGGTGAGAGGGGGGTAGAAGGATGAGATTGGGAATCATGAGTTTTGCCCATATGCATGCCTACAGCTACGCATCGGTGATTAAGCAGCTGCCCGGTGTGGAGTTGGTAGGCGTGGCCGATGAAAACCCCGATCGGGGCAAGCAGGCGGCTGAAAGCTTTGACACTAGGTTTTTCCCATCCTTTGAGGAGTTGCTTAAGGCGGATATCGATGGTGTAGTCATCACTTCTGCCAATCGGGACCACCGGGCTTTGACGGAAATGGCGGCTGGCGCAGGTAAGCACGTCCTTTGCGAAAAGCCCATTGCTACAACCTTGGAAGATGCCTACGCCATGGAGAAGGTTGTCAAGGAGACAGGCATTAAGTTCCAAATGGCCTTCCCGTGCCGTTTCATTCCTTCGGTGCAGCGGCTTAAAGCCCTATATGACGAAGGGCGCCTGGGGAGAATTCTAGCTATCCGGGGTACCAATCGGGGCAAGATGCCTGGCGGATTTTTCATCGATCCCGAAGCCGCTGGGGGCGGTGCGATTATTGACCACACTGTCCACTTGGCGGATTTGGTGCGCTGGATTTTCAATACGGAGTTCAAGGAAGTCTACTGTGAAATGGATCGCCACTTCCACGACATCCCCACAGAGGATTGCGGACTGCTGACCCTGGAGCTCACCAATGGCGCCTTTATGACCATCGATCCCAGCTGGTCGAGGCCTAACACCTTCTACACCTGGGGTGACCTTTACCTCGAGGTGGTCGGCACAGATATGGTGGCCGAGGCGGATCTCATGCGGCAGAGTCTGGATAGGATCACCCTTGACCAGCCAAACTACCAATGGGATTTCTGGGGAGCAAACATGGATTACTATTTGGTCAAGGAATTTGTCGATAGCTTCAGAGAAGATCGGGAGCCAAGTATCACTGCCCTGGATGGAGTCCGGGCTCTGGAAGTAGCAGTCGGTGCTTATGAATCGGCCAAGAGCGGACAGCCTGTGAAGCTGAGATGAAGGAACCAGTGGTTTTCGGCGAGAGGCTCAGGATATTCAGAGAGAGAAGGGGCATGACGCTGCAGGAGGTCGCCAGCCGCAGCGGCTTGTCCCGCTCTTATCTAAGTGAGCTGGAGAACGGGAAAAAGCAGCCCTCCATCAAGACACTGGAGGCCTTGGCAGGTGCGCTCAATGTTGCCATAGATGCACTGATGCCGGCGGAGGATATGGAAGGAGAAAGCGAGGCCGGCAGCAGCTTAGGAGATCGCCTGCGCCTTGCCCGGGAGAGAAAGGGCATGTCGTTGGCGGAGGCAGCAGAAGCAGCCGGCATCTCGGTCAGTTATTTGAGCGACATTGAGCGGGGGCAAGCTCTGCCCGCGGTTGAAACCCTGCGCCTTTTGGCGGAGGTTGTGGGCCTGCCGCTGTCCCAGGCCTTTCACTGCGGTACCATCGGGGATAAGGTGCGAATGCTGAGGGAGCGTCTGGGGCTGTCCCGGGCAGAACTGGCGGAGAGGGCAGGGGTGACGCAGGGTTTTATCACGCAGCTGGAAAACAACAAGACCCAGGCTTCGTTGACGACCCTGAGGAGGATAGCTCAGTGCCTCGATGTGTCTCCCTGCTATTTGATTCTAGAAGATGATACTGCGGAGGAAATCATCAGGGGGCTCAATCCCGAACTCCGGGCACTGCTGCAGGAGCCTAGGGTGCAGCTCATCCTGAGAATGGTCTGTGATATGACTGATCGGGAGTTTGAATTCTTGCTGCAGTTTATCCGGCTGTTAAAACGGAGCGGTTTGCAGTGACGGGGTTGGGCTGTATTTATGTACTTGGATGTTGCTGCAGTTGCCGAGTGATGGTTCATGAGGGGTAGATTAATGGCAAAGGATTTGGATGTAATAGTCATTGGCGGTGGAGTTGCCGGTTTAACAGCAGCTGCTTATTTATCCCGAGCTGGGATGAGGGTGGGCATCTTTGAACAGCAGCATAAGCTGGGAGGCCTGGCCGGTGCCTTTTCCCGAAGGGACTTTTTGTTCGAACAGGCTCTGCAGTGGGTAGTCGGCTGTCAGCCCGGGGGGACAATCTACACCTGTCGGGAGGAGCTGGGGCTCACCTTGAGTTTCAAGCAGCTGGACCCCTGGTGCCGGCAGATCGGTCCCGGCTTTGATGTACTGCTTTCCTCCCATGTGCGGGAATGGGTTGGGGAATTATGTCGACTTTTCCCCAAGGAAGCCGGGGCAATTCAGCAGCTGACCACCGATGCCATCAAGCTTTTCCGCCGAATACCTGACACTCCCCGGAAGCCCAATGAAATGCTCACCAAGTGGGAGAAGTTCAAGATCGGCTTGCTGACTGTGCTGAACATGAAACTGTATCGGAAGTATTTGGGGATCAGTATCCAGGACCTCTTGGTGCAAGAGTTCAAGGAACCCCAGGTGCGCACCTTTTTCTACTCCTTATGTCCCATCGGCAGTGCCTCAGCCATGCTGCTGCTGACTACCATCGGCTGGATAAAAGAGGCCATTTCCATTACCCAGTGGGCGGGGGCCAAGCCATCATCGACAGTCTCCGGCAGGTGATTGCCGACCATGGGGGAGAAATTATCTGCGGCAGGGCCGTGGAGAAGGTCCTGGTGGAGGATGACCGGGCAGTGGGGGTTGTCCTATCAGGGGGAGAACAGGTGAGCAGTGATTATGTAGTAGCTGCGTGTGATGCCATGCAGCTTTACAGCCAGATGCTTCCCCCCGGCGCAGTGCCCGACTATGTCTTGGAAAACCTAAAAGAACTGGAGCCTTGGCCCTCCTACTTTCTTATTTCCCTAGGAGTCGATGACAGCGTCACCCAACTTGGTTCCTGGCATCATCACATAACCTATTGTCCCGCATTGATGGATGCCCTGGACAGCGAGGACCCGACCCACTGGCTGATCAATGTAGTTGATAACAGCTTTGCCGACAGTCTGCATGCTCCTAAAGGATACCGCAGTATAGCCATAGGAGCTCCGGTATCCTTTGAGTACCGGCAGCGCTGGCAGCCCATCAGTGAGATGCGGGGGCCGGAGTATACCAGACTTAAAGAAGAAGTGGCCGCAGGTGTATTGGCTTCCGCTGAACGGATTCTGCCTGGTCTCAGAGACCGGATCAAGGCAGCAGATATTGCCACTCCCATCACCTATCGCCGCTATACCAGCAATTGGAAAGGAGCCCGCCGGGGCTGGGTGCCCACAGTGGAGAGCATGTCCCGCATCAGGCGGGAGAGTACAGCTCTACCGGGGCTTTTCCAGTGCGGTCACTGGCATGTGGCTTCTGGCAGTATCAGTGGAGCCATGCAGTCGGGGAAAAACGCTGCGCTATTGATTCTCCGGGAATCTGGCTAATCTGCCCGTTGGTCAGCAGAGGAAGTTTCCCGGAGTTTGCGGTTCTCAGCCTCAGCTACAGCCCGCTTCTTGGCCACCTCGGCCATCAACTTATCTTGGAAGGAGA
>JAAZHE010000110.1 GCA_012510855.1 Bacillota bacterium
CATGCCAAACACAGTTGCCATCCCAATCACCCCCTACATATTCTGGTAATGCACCCAAAAAGCCGAGGACCTGAAAATCAGGAGAGTGAACACCATGATGATGAAGAACAAGATCCATGCCAGGGCAGATGCGTATCCCATCCGGAAGTACTGGAACGCATTTTGGTATAGATAAAGCACGTAGAATCTCGTGGCATTCAAAGGACCGCCGTTGGTCATAATAAAGGCCTGGGTGAACACCTGGAATCCATTGATGAGACTCATGACCAGGTTAAACAAAATCACCGGTGACAGCAGAGGCAATGTGATGTAAAAGAACTGCCTAACCGGGGTCGCACCCTCTACGCTGGCAGCCTCATACAGCTCATCGGGAATCCCTTTAAGACCTGCCAGGAAGATAACCATGGCAGAACCAAAGGCCCAGCAGCTCATGATCACAATGGCGTACAGCGCAGTTCTAGGATTGGCCAACCAGTTGGGACCGTTTATCCCAAAGACTTTCAAGAGAGCATTAACAGCTCCATCCCGTGACAAAAGCATCTGCCACATGACTGATACTGCAACTCCGCCGCCGAGGATGGAAGGCAGATAGTAAATGGTTCGATAGAAATGCATTCCCCTGATCTTCTGATTAAGCAGCACAGCCAGCAATAGGGCAAACACGATTCTCAGGGGCACATACAGCAGGACGTATCTAGAAGTGACAACAATTGCGTTGTGAAACAGATCGTCACGGAATATAATCTCTTCATAGTTGCTGAGTCCGACAAAACGAAGGGGACTGAAATAGTCATAATCTGTGAAGGAAAACAAGAATGACATCACCATTGGGCCTATGGACAAGAAGATAAACCCTAGCAGCCACGGCGATATGAAAATGTACCCGTAGATGTTCTCTTTGGTTTTCAGTTTCAAGAATACACCCTCCCATCCATCACCTAGAATCCATTGGATAAAGCGGCTTTTTCCACCTACACCCTCCCAGCCTTATTTCGAAATGGATTATCCCCCTTCCCTGATTTCCTCAGGCCAAGTCACCCAACTCGATGAGGGGTCGATCAAACTCTTGCTGCAAAACAAAGCTGACGGCACCCAGAGCACTGGATAGAGGTCCAAGTCTTGGTGTCATGAAGGTAACCATTTCAAAAAATGCGGGAAATGAGTGCTCCCTGGCTATACTGCGGACTTTGCCGAGAATCATGTCTTCTGCTGCCCTTATGACCCGCCCCCCCAGCATAACGATTTCCGGGTTAAACACGTTTATCAATCCTGCAACAGCAAGCCCCAACCATTCTCCTGCCTGAACGAAGAGATCAACTGCCAGCGGATCGTTTTGTCTGGCTGCGGCAGCCAGAAGCTCCAACGTCACCGGCTTAGACTGCTGCCGGGCAAGCTCCACGATCATGCTTTCGGGAAACCGCCTTGCCAGCTCAGCTCCCTGCTTTTCCAAGGCCTTGGCAGATACCAGTGCTTCTAGACAGCCCCTGGCCCCGCACCGGCATTGGGCCCCGTGTCTATCCATAACGAGATGGCCGATCTCACCGGCACTAACGCCGGAACCCTGCAAAACTCGGCCGTTAACGATCAGACCGCCCCCAACTCCCTGCCCGACGTTTAGATATAGAAAGCGCTTTACTTCCCTATCCAGCCCCCAAGAATACTCACCTAGTGCCGCTGCATTGTTCATGTTCTCGATATGTACCGGAAGCTGCAGCTCATGTTCAAGAATTGCCTTTAGGGGTACGTTGATCCAATTGACATTGATGGCGTGGATGACAGATCCTCCGGAATAGTCGATGAGGCCTGGACTGGCAATCCCAACACCGAGAATATCCGTCCGGTTCACCTTGCTCATCTCAATGCAGCGGTTGATCTCGTCATAGAGAGCAACAACTAACCCCTGACCCACTAATTCATCGATATCGGTTTCGGTCTTTTCTATGATCTTCCCAGCGAGGTCAGTCACGATCACTGTCAAAACGTTGCTGCCTACATCTGCCCCTACAACCAGCCTAGCACTAGGATTGATCTGGTAGATTACCGGCCTTCTGC
>JAAZHE010000111.1 GCA_012510855.1 Bacillota bacterium
GGAGATGCCTCTGCTCTTCTCCCATAAGGTGGGCGGGAGTACCTGGGCCGATACCTCGGGAGAGGCTTTGTACCAGGTGCATTTTGGCCCATCTATGGCTTCCACCTGGGCGGTGTCTTGATACAGGGTTACTCTAATGCCCCACACATCACCGGGAGAGATCTCGGTGTATACTGCCATTTTATCGGTGGGGCGGGTCCAGGTTCCTCGGTTCAGCAGTTTGTATATATCCAATTCCAATCATCCCGTCGCTGTTTTACTTGCCCACAGCGGTGGGTCTGTCACCGCAGGCGCCAGGTATATTTTTCTTGAGGGAAGATTGGTTTCCTGCCTGATACACCATGCCCCTAGAGCCAGTCAGTGGTCTTTGCCGCCGGAATCCTGGTTTTCTCCATTGGGTCGGAGCTTGCCCAACAGCCTTCCTTCCTGTTCAAGGCAGATGGGGCAGCTTACTGTGCCGGAGACCAGGTCGAAGTGGGGATTGTTGGTTTCCTGGCCGCACCGCATGCAGATATAATTTCCCACAATTTCCACCTCCTCGTCTGCTGCACGAGGGCGAAATACAGCAGATGAGGCGAAACCCCAAGCTGGGATTTCGCCCGGCAGCCTTGATGAGTTCCAGTTTTCCTCACCCTGAACTGTCGGATCAGACTTAGTGAACCCGGATAGTCCAGTCCAGGCCGTTGTTGTTATCCCAGTTCATGGCACTATCGTGGAAGCAGAAGTTGATTTCATTGCGGGCGGATGCCCTGATGATGGTCTGGAATGATCCTGAGGAGCTGCGCATCATCGGTATGGTTGTCGGGTTTTTCCATCCGTCAACTCCATAGTGCAGGTACACCTGGTCGGCACCGCTTTTGTGCAGCAGGCCGTCATAGCTGATGGTGATATCCTGATTCTGATAAGGACTGCCTGGGAAAACAGAAACGCCGTGGATCAGCTCCATTGGCCCAACTCCTTTCTTTCATGGGATTTGCAGCTTTAGGTTGCCCGACAGACGATAGGCTCATGCATTTACCTGATCTCAACTCACCGCCTTGTTCCGCAGGGGGTATGCAGCGGGACGGAGACAGCTCTCCCTGGGCTGTATGTGAACCAGGGAACAGCAGGATTGTGGTACAATATGGAGTATTGAAGAGTGGTATCATGTAGAAGCTAAGGATAATAATTGCTATAGCATGGACCTGTGGTTTAGACAACAGAGGGTTTTGGCCGACGGCCTAGGGAGGAGGTCTTGTTTTGCTGATCATCGATGGAACTGTGCAGCAAAAGTACAAGAGTAAACTGACTACACCGGAAGAAGCAGTAGCTAGAATAAATAGTAATTCTACAATTATTCAGCCCCTGGGAGCCGGTGAACCCCCAGCGCTGCTGGGAGCTATTGCCGATGCCGTTAGAGAAGGCAGGCTCAAGAATATCACCATGCATGCCATGCTGCCGCTGACCCATACAATGCAGACTGTTTTAAGCCCCGACCTGCCGCCGGAGATCCATTGGGAATCGTATTTTTTCAGCGGTGTGGACCGCAAGGCGTACATAGCCGGCAGGGCTACCTACACGCCCAACTTGTTTCATCAGGCACCCCGGATCTTCGTTGAAAAAGGTGAGATCGATACAGCCATTACCGCGGTTTCTCCCATGGACCGCCACGGCTGCTTCAGCCTCGGGGTATCGGTGGACTACAATCTAGAAGTGTGCCGTAGGGCCCGGCAGGTGATTGTAGAGGTCAATCCCAACATGCCCCGGACCCACGGCGCAGGTTTCCTACATATAGACGATATCGATCTCATCGTCGAGAACGACGCGCCCCTTCCCGAGCTGCCCCTGCCCTCCTATGGGCCGGAGGAAGAGCGGATCGGACAGCTCATCGCGGAGATGATTCCCGACGGCGCCACTTTGCAGCTAGGCATCGGCGGTATACCCAGTGCCGTGATCAAATACTTAATGGACCATAAGGATTTGGGCATCCATACAGAAATGCTGAGCGACGGCCTCATGGACCTTATGCTGGCTGGAGTGGCAACGGGCCGCTGTAAAACCATCCATCCCTATAAGGCAGTGATCGCCTTTGCTGCAGGCACCCGGCGCCTCTACGACTTCATGGATGATAATCCCTTGATTGAGGCTCACCCGGTACAGTATGTCAACAATCCGGCAGTCATCGCCAAAAACAACAAACAGATTGCCATCAACGCTGCCCTGGAGGTGGACCTTACCGGTCAGATTTGTGCAGAGTCAGTCGGCATTGATCAGTTCAGCGGCACCGGTGGTCAGCTGGACTTTATTCGGGGAGCTTATGATTCCCCGGGGGGTAAGGCCATAATCGCTTTCTGTTCCACGGCCAAAGGAGGGGAAATATCTCGGATAGTGCCTACTTTGAGCCCTGGAGCTGTAGTTACCACTCCCCGGACTGACGTCCAGTATATTGTCACCGAGTATGGAGTTGCCCAGCTAAAGGGTAAGTCCATGCGGGAAAGGGCAAGACTCTTGATTGGCCTGGCCCATCCCAAGTTCCGGGATGAGCTTGCGGCAGCGGCAAAGAAGATGGGCTTGCTGTAAATGATGGGGAAATGATCAGTCCTGGAGACTGGTAATATACAGGGGCTTGAAGTCGATGGCATCACAGGCTACCAGGTGATAGGAGATCCCCCGGTGGATCCCCGTTAATGCCTGGCGCTGGGCATGGCCGTGGAGGTGGCCGTAGATGCAGTATTTGACTCCTGCTTCCTCCATGATTTTGGTAAACTCCGATTCTGTTTGGTCTTCTGCCGTGGGAGGGTAGTGGAGCATCACAATGTACGGCTGATAGCCCCTATCTTGGGCTGCCTTGAGGGAAAGTTCCAGTCGCGCCAGCTCCCGAGCATACACCTTCTCGTCTTCAGGAGTAAAATCAGCTGCCCCAGGGGATTTCCATCCCCTGGTCCCGCAGACTCCAAGCCCCTCCGGCAGTGGGTAAAAATCGTTTTGTAAAGCGCAGACATTGTCCGGAAGCCGCTGCCGGAGCTGGCTGATGCTTTTCCACCACAGATCGTGATTCCCCTTTACCAAAAGGATGGTGCCGGGGAGCGTGCCGAGAAAATCTAGATCTTCCTGTACAGCGGGCAGCTTCATTGCCCAAGAGAGGTCCCCAGGGACCAGCACCAAGTCCTCCGGTTTGACCAGCTCTTTCCAGGATGCGGCAATGCGCTCTTGGTGCCCGTACCATTCAGGTCCGAAGATGTCCATGGGTTTATCTTCTCCCCCGGGAAGGTGTAGATCACTTATTCCAAAGATGTCCACGGTTAGTGCCTCCTTGAAAAACACCTCAAAGCCGGCTCAATAATTCCTAGCAACATCCCGTATCCCACCATGGATGATTCCCTTTGGTAGGAGTTTTTTCCTTTAAGCAGAAGACTATAATGCTAAGTCTGTTTTTGCCTGCATCGGATAACCTAGAGGCGGTGAACAGTATGGATGGATTAATCGGCCAGCTGGATGCAGGTTATCGAGGGATGATCCAGTTGTATAAGGAGCTCTCTGACCTGGCAGAATCCATTGGCAAGAGTCTAACCGCGGGGGAGTGGAAAGAGGTTGATGCCCTCTTAGCAAGAAAACAAGCCATCATGCAGGCGATCGATGCCCGGGAGGCTGAGATGAGCCGGCTGCGGGGGGAGATCCAAGAGAAGCTAGGACTTGACAGCTTCTCATTATCTAGTCTCCCCAAGAGTTCAGCTGCCGCTCAGTTGAACAATACCATAGCTGAGCTTATGGAGGTCATTGATGAGCTGCAGCAAAGGGAACAAGCTAATGAAGAACAGCTGCGGAAACTAGTGGCAGCGGTTCAGGCCCAGCTGAGGGATTTTGACCTCAGCAAGAAGGCCGCCAAGGCCTATGCAGGGCCCATGGATCTAGGCGAGTCCCGGTTTATAGATCGAAAGAAATGACGCCAGAACCAGCAGCCGGGGATTACAAAACTGAAGTGCTAAGAACACGGGGGGAATTCAAGTACGATGCATGAAGACAGTGAGCAAACCTGGTATCTTATGAGCAGGGAAGATGCGGCAAAGGCCGTGGAAACAGATCTCCACGCTGGGTTAACTCCCGAAGAGGCTGCCCGCAGGTTAGAGAGGTACGGTCCCAATGAGCTGGAGGCCCAGGCCGGTCGCAGCTTATGGGATATGCTGCTGGATCAGTTCAAAGATGTGCTGGTGCTGATGCTCATCGGCGCCGCGGTGATTTCCGGCCTGGTAGGAGAAATTGAGGATAGTCTTATTATCCTCCTCATCGTGGTGCTCAACGGGATCCTGGGGGTAGTGCAGGAAAGCAAGGCGGAAAACTCCCTGGCTGCACTGAGGAAACTATCTGCTCCCATTGCTACAGTGATTCGGGGAGGCAAGATTCAGCACATACCTGCCCGGGAACTGGTTCCCGGTGATCTAATTATCCTCGAAGCAGGCACTAACATCCCAGCCGATGCCCGCCTGGTGGTAGTCGCGAACCTTCGCTGTGAAGAAGCTGCTCTGACCGGAGAGTCTGTCCCGGTGGAGAAATCGACTGCACCCCTGGAGGACTCTGAGGCCGGACTGGGCGATCGGGTGAATATGGTTTTTAGCGGTACCACCGCGGTCTATGGCCTAGGCAGGGCAATCGTAGTGGGTACTGGTATGAGAACCGAGATCGGCAAGATCGCCAGCATGATTCAGCAGACATCCCAGGAACCGACGCCCCTGCAGGTTAAACTGGGGGAATTGGGCAAGACTTTAGGTGTTGTGGCACTCATGCTAGTGGTCGTTGTCTTTCTCATGGGCCTCATCCGGGGAGAGCCTGCCTTTGAAATGTTTATGACAGCCATAAGCTTGGCGGTTGCCGCCATCCCCGAAGGGCTGCCGGCCATTGTCACCATCGTACTGGCCCTCGGCGTGCAGCGCATGGCCCGACGGCGGGCCATTATCCGCAAGTTACCGGCTGTAGAAACATTGGGTACTGCAACTGTCATCGCCTCGGACAAGACGGGAACCCTGACCCAGAATGAGATGACAGTTACCCATGTTTACGTCAATGGTCAGATGCTGGAGGTTACCGGCCAGGGATATGAGCCGGTAGGCGAGTTTCGGAGCCAAGACGGCGAGATAAAACAGGAGCCCCTTGAGGATGATCATCTCAACGTTCTGCTCCATGGATTTGCACTGGCCAATGATGCCAAATTGGATGCTGGCTCCAACGGGTACGGCATCATCGGCGATCCCACCGAGGGTGCTCTAGTGGTGCTGGCTGCCAAGGCCGGCTTGCCGGTAGAAGATGAGAATACCTATCCTCGGGTGGGAGAAATACCCTTTGATTCCCGGCGGAAGCGGATGACCACTTTCCATGAGTTGAATGGCGCCGGGCAGTTGTCGCGCAATGGCATATTAGATTCAGGCTTTGTGTCCTTCTGCAAGGGTGCGCCGGATGTGCTGCTTAGTCTCTGCACCCACATTTACGCCGATGGTGAAATCAGGTTCCTCACCGATGCAGAGCGGGAAGAGCTCTTGGAGGTCAATGCCTCCATGGGGCAGCAAGCCCTGAGGGTTTTGGCCCTGGCACTGCGGCAGTGGGAGACATTGCCGGAGAATATCTCCCCGGAGACTGTGGAGACTGATATGGTCTTTGTGGGCTTTGCCGGGATGATCGATCCTCCCCGGCCTGAGGTTAAGGATGCCGTCAGGGAAGCGAAACTAGCTGGCATCAGGACCGTTATGGTGACCGGTGATCATAAGCTGACGGCTACCGCCATTGCCAAGGATTTAGGCATCCTGGAAAGCGATGATCAGATGGTGATTTCGGGACCGGAACTGGAAAAGATGACCGATGCGGAACTGGATCAGGTCATCGAAAAGGTTCGGGTTTTTGCCCGGGTTTCCCCGGAGCACAAGATGAGAATTGTCGATGCCCTCAAAAAGAAGGACCACGTGGTGGCCATGACGGGAGACGGCGTCAACGATGCTCCTGCCCTCAAGGGGGCAGACATCGGGGCGGCTATGGGAATCACCGGTACCGATGTTGCCAAAGAAGCAGCGGAAATGGTCTTGGCCGATGACAACTTTGCCACCATAGTGGCGGCAGTTGCTGAAGGCCGGACCATATACGACAATATTCGCAAGGCCATTTACTACCTTTTGTCCTGTAACGTAGGGGAAATTCTGGCTATATTCGTGTCCATCATGCTGGGGTGGGGACGGCCCCTTACCGCCATCCAGATTCTCTGGATTAACTTGGTGACCGACGGTCTGCCGGCTCTTGCCCTGGGAGTGGAACCGGCAGAGGCCGGCGTCATGCGGCAGAAGCCCCGCCGACTCAAGGAAAGCGTTTTCGCTGGGGGCATGGGTGCAAGGATTGTTTTTTACGGATGCCTTATCGGCCTTTTAGGAGTAACTGCCTACCACCTGGGAGTTCGGGAAGGAGTGCCGGTGGCTACCGCCCGTACCATGAGTTTTGCTACCCTGGCATTTGCCCAGTTGTTCCAGGCCCTCAACGCAAGGTCATCGGAATCACTGTTTAAGGTGGGGCTGTTTAGCAACAAGTATATGGTGATGGCAATTGCCGGCTCCATTAGCCTGCAGCTGCTGGTGATGCTGGTTCCGTTTTTGCAGGGTGTGTTTGAGGTAAACCCCCTCGATCTGGCACACTGGGAAATCGTCATCGGCCTAGCATTAGTTCCAGTTATTGTCGGTGAAATTCAGAAGCTGGTTGTCAAGACCTTGAGACCCGCTGACTGACATAAGATGGGAGGGTCGTAGCAATGACTGCGTTGGATGACCGGACAAGGTTCGATGACTCACCGGTCAACCCGACTGTAGGAGACGGGGACAAGCATCCTTTAGCACGTGCGTCGGAACAAGCGGAGACACCCGTCGATGGCCGAGTCGTGATTCAGGATGGCTGTTTGACGGTAATACCTCCCCAAGCAGGCGGACGTTGGCCGTCCATCAAGCCGGACCAGCATGTGTTGGTCAAGGTGAACGGGAGAGAGATCAAAGATAAGTACACGTTATCTGAAGGAGATGTGGTAGAAGTCTTTCCTCTAAATGAGGAACCGGTCTGCGATATCGAAGTCAGTGTTGATGCGGAGAAAATGCGGGCCTTCGCGGCGGTGCGGCGGAAGGTAGGCAGGAAGTACAAAATTCGAGATCTGCCGGAGTCCTCCTTTGGGTTTATTACAGCGGAGCCGGTGGATATCGTGAACCCTCCCGATCCTACCGTGGAGATGGTGATGAAGAAGCTGGCCCAAGCCGGTATCACGTACGGCATCGATGCTGAAGCGGTGGAGACCCTGGTGGCAGAAAGACGCAGTCTGCCGACCCTGGTGGCTGAGGGCCGCAGGCCGGTGGACCCAGTAGACGGATCTGTCAAGTTTTTCTTTACCGAGATCGGGGAGAAGGATATCGACCCCAATGCCACCAGGGTAGACCTCTATGACCGTATTTCCATCCCTTGGGTCAAGCCCGGAGACGTATTGGCGGAAAAAACGGACCCCCAGCCTGGACAGCCCGGCATCGATGTCTACGGCAAACAAATCCGCCCCCGCAATTACCGGAATCCGGTACTTACGGTGGGGGAAGGCGTGGAGCTTATCAATGAAGGGCACCAGGCTGTGGCCACCCGGGAAGGGCGCCCGGTTCTAGACGGGAAAACCATCAAGGTAATTCCCACCTTTGTTCTGCCTAACAACGCCGATGCTAGTATCGGCCATATCCGGTTTTCGGGAGATGTGGTGATTAACGGGGATGTCCTGGACCGGATCGAAATCATGTCGGGAGGCCTGGTTGAAATCCACGGCCTTGTCTCCCATGCCAAAGTCATGGGCCAGCAGGGGGTCATAGTTCGGAAAGGGGTCATCGGGGGCCAGATCCGGGCCGGCGGTGTGTCCGCCGAGTGTAGAGCTGCCCTTGCGGTAGTTCAGGTACTCGTCACCCAGCTGGAATCTTTGCTTAGGGCGGTTAGGCAGCTGCTGCGGGACCCCCGGATGCAGGAGGCCAAGATACCGGAGGGGCAGATAATTAAGCAGCTCTTGGAAGGAAGGTTTAAAGAGATTCCCAGGCAGATAGTAGTGCTGGAAGACCATGCTGCCAGCTCACCTAACCTCTTTGAGAGATTTCCCCATCTTCTTCCGGCTCTGCGGAAGAAGCTCATTGGCCTAGGTCCAACCACCATCGGATCCAGCAGGGAGCTGCAGCCGCTGCTGAAATCCCTGCAGGACTTGGGTCTGTATCTGGAAGCAATGCAGGCCGCCGATGCAGATATTGAAGTAAAAAGCCTGCAGAACGCTGTCTTGGAGGCCAGCGGCAAGGTGGTGATCGGTGGTGCCGAGTGCTACTATTCCGTGATTACGGCCGGCAAAGGAGTCAAGGCACCCCGGGGGCTGCTGAGGGGCGGCCGTGTTACGGTCCATGAAGGCAACGTGGAATTTAAAGAGCTGGGGGGCCCCGGCGGCGTGACCACTGAGGTCACCGTAGTGGGAAAGGGCATGATCATCGCCCAAACCGTTTACCCCAATGTCACCATTTCCATCGGCGGCGAAAAGCGGGTGGTGAGGGATCCAGTCCGCCACATTCGAGCTTTTGTTAACGAAGATGGACAGCTGGTGATGTAAGCGGATAGTTATTGTGTTATTCTTTGGGGAAGGATATAATCAGACTTGAGAGTGTGGGCCCTAGCGATTGATGTACCCGCAAACGGCAGTTTGCTAGACAAAGCCCTGATGCCGAGTCTTGATCCCCAGCGGTGTCCATGAGACATGTCCCCGGCGGGGTGTAGGGAATGAGGCAAAGGCAGGCCCGCGCTGGGTTGGTGTGTATGGTGATTACCGATTAGAGAAGGGGATCAGATTAATGGGTGCCTTTGTTGACAAGGTTTTGGTTTGCCGTGATTGCGGCGGGGAGTTTGTGTTCAGCGCTGGGGAACAGGCTTTTTACGAGGAAAAGGGATTCCAAAATGAGCCCGTCCGCTGCCCTGAGTGTCGGCGGAATCGGAAGCAGCAGCGGAACGGTGGGGCCCGTCCCCGCCAGCGGGAAATGTTTACGGCAGTATGCGCAGATTGCGGCATGGAAACCCAAGTTCCTTTTAGGCCGCAGTTGGACAGACCGGTGTACTGCCGGGACTGCTACGCTAGACACCGGGGCTAAAGCAAAATCAGTGGTATGACATGATAGGCAAAAGGACTCACTCAGTACATGACCGGGGAGTGCTGCAGCGAGTCCTTTCTTGTTACGCTGTGGCAGTTGACCTGGAAAAAGGATGCCGTGCCACAAACCTGCGGCCGGAGGCCGGTTAGGAGGCCTGCTTCCGGGGCATTAATAAGAACAACATCTGTGCCTCGGGGAGTGGTGCCAGTAGCGGTAACAGGATGAAATAGCAAGGTAAACGTGTTAGTCCTTGACAGGTCAATGATGGGCATGATACCATTAGTTCGAAAGTTGAAAACTCTTAGGCGTGGCTGTAGCCAGGCAACATCGGGCCCTTGTAAGTCCCCTTGTTCATGGTCTTGTCTGCTTCACCTTAAGAGTTGGAGAAATTTCTAGGAGGAATGTGTACTAATGCTAGGCAGAGTTAAGTGGTTTAACGCGGAAAAGGGCTACGGCTTCATTGAACGGGAAGATGGCGGTGACGTTTTCGTTCACTTTTCCGCTATCCAGGAGGAAGGCTTCAAGACCCTGGACGAGGGGCAGGAAGTCGAGTTTGACATCGTCGAAGGCGAGCGGGGCCCGCAAGCCGCGAACGTGGTTAAGTTGTAAGCTCCTCAAGCAAAATTGTGTTGGAGAACAAGTACTCCGTGGGGTTCCCCGCGGAGTATTTTTTTTCCCGGTTTAGGTCCTGTCCCCTCTCTAAAAGCATCTCCTTAGGCATCCTCCAAGGCATATGGCCGGCTGTTGGTGGTAACATTTGAGTAGAATCATTCCAAGTCCATCTAAATGGAGTGTATCGGGATTGTGATCGGGGTACATATTACCCAAAGAGGCGCTTCTTTGGTGATGATTGTCCCTGCAGGAGTTTACTGGAAGCCTACGGAAATATACTATTAGAGGTCGGTCAATCCAAGCTCAAAGGAGTTGGTGAGAGTGGCTGTTGAAGAGATCCGGGTAGTAGTCAAGGGCAAGAATCTGGAAGTTACTCCGGCGTTGCGGGAGTATGCGAGGAAGAAAGTTCAGAAGGCAGCTAAGTTTTTCGATGCCCCCCACGAGCCCATGGCTGAGGTGGTCTTAAAGATCGAGAGGGACCGGCAGATAGCAGAGATCACCCTGCAGGTAGGTGGCCTTTTGGTACGGGGTGAGGGCATCACAGATGATATGTATGCATCACTAGATGATGCCATTGACAACATCGAAAGGCAGATTCGGAAGCATAAAACCCGCATTCTCAAGCGTCAGCAGGGACCCGGCCTGCGGGAGGTTGTTGGTAACAGCTCCGTGGATGCTTTGGAAGACCGCAGGGATGAAGTCACTCCGCCTCGGATTGTCAAGACAAAGCGCTTTGCCCTGAAACCGATGTCAGTGGAAGAAGCAGTGCTGCAGATGGACCTCTTGGGCCACGATTTCTTCGTATTCGGAAACGGGGAAACCGGCCAGGTAAATGTGGTATACCGACGGCGCAGCGGCGACTATGGACTGATCGAGCCAGAGTACTAGAATTGGCAAATTAAGCGAGCTCTCCAGTGGGCAGGCTTCTGCCCACTTTCCGCGTTATAGGGAGTCTTTTTTTCTCATGGGGTCCGCGTTTCCATGGCCATCGGAGATATGGTATAGTTAAATTTGAAAAACTAGTTCTGGGAAAGCGCTGGAGGCGACCAGAAAGGATGAGCCGCTATGCTGGCTTTACTGCGGAAACTGTTTGATACCAACACCAAAGAACTAAAGCGCCTGCAGGGACAGGTGGAGATTATCAATGGATTGGAACTGGAAATTCAAGCCCTTTCCGATGACGAGCTGCAGGCTAAGACTGGAGAGTTTAAAGAGCGCCTGGCACGGGGAGCTACGCTAGAGGATATTTTGCCGGAGGCATTCGCGGTTGTACGGGAGGCCGCCCGCAGGACAGTGGGCATGCGCCATTTCGATGTGCAGCTCATGGGCGGCATTGTCCTCCACGAGGGCCGCATCGCGGAGATGAAGACAGGGGAAGGTAAGACTTTAGTTGCTACCCTGCCTGCTTATCTCAATGCCTTGACGGGTAAAGGCGTCCATATAGTGACTGTCAATGATTACCTGGCCCGTCGAGATGCGGAGTGGATGGGTGGGATCTACCGCTTTTTGGGACTGTCGGTAGGGGTCATCGTCCACGGCCTAGACTACGATGAGAGGCGTCAAGCCTACAATGCCGATGTCACTTATGGAACCAATAACGAATTTGGCTTCGACTATCTCCGGGACAATATGGTCCTTTATGCTGAGCAGATGGTCCAGCGGTCGCTCCATTATGCCATCGTCGATGAGGTGGACAGTATTCTCATCGATGAAGCCCGAACACCGCTTATTATTTCCGGACCGTCGGAGGATGCTCCGGAGGAGTACTATAGATTTGCAAGACTCGTACCGAAGTTGAAGCGGGATGTGCACTACACCGTTGATGAAAAGGCCAAGACTGTGGCCTTGACGGAAGCAGGGGTAGCCAGGGTTGAAGAACTGCTGAACATCGATAACCTCTTTGATGATGAGCACTTTGAGCTGAATCACTACATGATCCAAGCACTAAAGGCCGCCACCCTCTTCAAGCGGGATCGGGACTATATCGTCAAAGATGGTGAAGTGATCATCGTCGATGAGTTCACAGGGCGCTTGATGTACGGCCGCCGCTACAGCGACGGTCTCCATCAGGCCATTGAAGCCAAGGAGAATGTGAAAATCGAACGGGAAAGCCAGACTCTGGCCTCCATCACCTTTCAGAATTATTTTCGCATGTATGAGAAACTGGCCGGCATGACCGGTACAGCCAAAACAGAAGAAGAAGAGTTTCAGAAAATCTATGGGATGGATGTCGTTGTGATCCCTACCCATAAGCCCATGATCCGCATCGATTACCCGGATGCGGTGTACAGGACTGAGAAGGCCAAGTTTCAAGCGGTGGTGGAGGAAGTCTGCAGGCTCCACAGCCAAGGTCGGCCAGTATTGGTGGGCACCATTTCCATTGAGAAATCGGAGATGCTGAGTAAGATGCTGCAGCAGCGGGGCATTCCCCACTCAGTGCTCAATGCCAAACACCACGACAAGGAAGCTGAGATCATCAAACAGGCCGGCCAGCGGGGAACAGTGACCATTGCCACCAACATGGCTGGGCGGGGTACCGACATCGTCTTGGGTGAAGGGGTAAATGAACTAGGTGGACTCCACATCATTGGTACTGAACGCCATGAGAGCCGCCGTATCGACAACCAGCTGCGGGGCCGAGCCGGCCGCCAAGGCGATCGGGGTTCCTCCCGCTTTTACGTATCGCTAGAAGACGACCTGATGCGGCTGTTCGAATCCGAACGGTTAGCGGCCATCATGGAGCGGCTGGGGTGGGATAACGATGAGGCTATTGAGCATCCCCAGATCAGCAAAGCAATAGAGAATGCCCAAAAGCGCCTGGAAGCCCACCATTTTGATATCCGCAAACAGGTTTTAGAATATGACAATATCATGAACCAGCAGCGGGAGACCATCTACGGCCAGCGGCGGAGAGTGCTGGAGAAAGGGGATCTCAGGGAGGACATCCTGGATATGCTGCAGCGCCAGGTGGATTTTGCCCTGGATTTCTATGCCGATGACAAGCTTCCCCAGGAAGACTGGGATTTGGCCGGTCTCAGCCAGCGGATTACTGAGCTCACCAATCAGGCAGTTAGCCTGGCGCCGGAGGATTTGGCCGGTAAGACCCGTCAGGAGCTCTGGGACCTTCTGGTAAATCGGGTCACTGACGCTTATCAAGAGCGGGAGCGGGTCATCGGCAAGGAAGAGATGCGGGAGCTGGAGCGGCTTATTCTCCTTAGGGTCATGGACAGCAAGTGGATGGAGCACCTGCGGGCTATGGACGATCTGAGGGAAGGGATTGGCCTGAGGGCTTACGGGCAGCGGGATCCCTTAATGGAGTACAAGTTCGAAGCCTATGAGATGTTCCAAGCCATGCTCCAGGCGATGCAGGAGGATGTCGTCGCACTTTTGTTCCGGGTAAGGTTGATTACAGAGGAGCAGCGCCGTCAGCAGGACCGCTTGCGTCAGGCTGTGACCAACCGGGATGGAGACGCCGGGCAGAAACAGGTTCCAATACGCCGGGAGACAAAGGTGGGCCGCAACGACCCCTGTCCCTGCGGCAGCGGCAAGAAGTACAAGAAGTGCTGCGGCAGATAGATGGAAACACCATAGATGTAGGCGAGGAAGAAGTGCCGTAAGTGATTTGGGAAGTAGAGCTACCGGAGATCGAAGAGCGTTTAGAGGAGCTGCAGGCCAAGGCCGCTGAAATGGGGGATTATCTTTGACGTAGCTAACCGGGAGAAGCAGGTTAGCGAATATGAGGCTGCCATGGCTGCACCGGGCTTTTGGGATGATCCCGAGGCAGCCCAGAAGGTGATGGATCAGCTCAATGCTGTGAAACGGCCCCTGACCCTTTGGCAGGAGCTCAACAGCAAGCTGGAGGACCTGGCGGTGCTGTTGGAACTGGGTAGAGAGGAAAAGGATGAAGCCGCTATTGCTGAGGTCAAGGAAGAGCTGGAACAGTTGGCCAAGGCACTGGATGAGCTGGAGCTGAACACCTTAATGAGCGACCCCCATGACAGGGCCAATGCTTATCTATCCATTCATGCCGGGGCAGGCGGTACCGAAGCCCAGGATTGGGCCCAGATGCTTCTGCGGATGTACACCCGCTGGGCGGAAAATCGGGGTTTTGAGACAGATATCATCGACTTGCTGCCGGGGGATGAAGCCGGCATTAAGAGTGCAACTTTACTAATTAAAGGTGAAAATGTCTTCGGCAACCTCCGGGCGGAAAGGGGTGTTCACCGCTTGGTGAGGATCTCACCCTTTGACGCCTCGGGGCGCAGGCACACCTCCTTTGCGTCAGTTGATGTCATCCCTGAGGTTCAGGAAAGCGATGATATCGAAATTGATCCCAGTGACCTCAGGATTGACACATACCGGGCCAGCGGTGCCGGAGGTCAGCATGTCAACAAGACCGAATCTGCTGTCCGCATTACCCATATCCCCACTGGGATCGTGGTGCAGTGTCAAGGGGAGCGGTCTCAGCACGCCAACCGGGAGCGGGCTATGCAGCTATTAAGGGCCCGTCTCTTGGAGAAAAAGCGGGCTGAGCAAGAAGCCAAGATGGCAGAGCTGCGGGGGGAACAAAGCGAAATCGCTTGGGGAAGCCAGATCCGCTCATACGTGTTCTGCCCGTATACCATGGTTAAGGATCACCGGACTGAACACGAAACCGGCAATGTCCAGGGCGTTATGGATGGCGATATCGATCCCTTTATTCACGCGTATTTGCGCTGGAATACGCAGCGGTCCAACTCCAAATAGGAACGAAGAATTAGGGAGAGACCAGAATAAAGGGCAGATTAAGGTTAAAGGCAAGGAATTAGGCGGGAGGTTGCGGCTTCCTAAGTCCGGGAGGAGGTCAAGGAATGAGGGAAATCATCTGGGCAATTGTCATCGCCCTGGTATTGGCGGTCTTGACTCAATTCCTGCTTCCTCCGGTATTGGAAAACCAGGTGGAGCAAGCCCTCAAGGAGAGGCTGAGGGAAGTGGAGTACCTCGAGGTGGATATTCAGGCCTGGCCAGCGGTGGCCAGCCTGGTGGGCCGCCTTCACTCGGTGTACATTGAAGCTAGGGATTTTCTCATCGATGATCTGCCGGTGGGAGCTTTTATCGTTCAGGGCCGCAGAGTAAGCCTTAATCCCGGGGCGCTGTACCGCAATGGAGAGCTTCTCCTGGATAATGCTGCGGACCTTCGCTTGACTGTCCTGTTTACAGAGGATGGCATCAACCGGTATTTCTGGGAAAAGGTAGACCCAGGGAAGAAGTTTAGCATCAAACTTAAAGCTGATGGGACTGTCCTGCAGGGAACCCTTGCGGTCCTCGGGCAGGAGCTTGATGTCAACCTCCAGGGTGTCTTTGAAGTTCGGGATGGAACCAGGATTGTCTTCATACCGAAAGCTTTGACTGTGGAGCAGCTGCAGATCCCCCAATTCCTTCTCCAGAGTCTGGTGGAAGACAAAGCTCTGATTATTGACTTAGCGGGACTACCGGTATCCCTGGTGGTGGATGAGATCAGGTTAGCAGAAGGGCAGCTGTATGCTTTCGGGCATTATGAAAAGTAATGGGGGAGCTGGGGGGACCGTCGTTGTGCAGAAGTTGATCACGGTACTGCTGATTCTCGGGCTGATTGCCGGCATCGGGGTGGCCGGACAGCGGCTGCAGCTAGAAAAGGCCTTTAGGACAGTGGAAGTGGCGGTGGATTTGAATGACCTGCTGGCCGGTTCCGGCATTGAGGGCCTTGGGAAAGTCATGGAGCAAATCGAGACTTGGCGAGTAGACAGCATCGTAGTGACGGCTGACCCCATGAAGGGATGGACTTCCGAGGAGTTGAGGGCCGCGGTCGCGGCCATCAAAGAAAAGGGCTACAGGGTGCTGCTTAAAGTAGGCAGCGGAGATGAGCTTCACGATGTTAAGGACCGTAGACCGGCCGGTGTAGGGTTGTTTTGGGAGAACTTCAGCGTGGAGGAAACAGCCGCTTTGGTATCCCTGACGGAGCCCGAGGTGATCATGCTTGGGGGAGATCAGGTTGCCGGCTACCCCCATGAACTGGCCAAGATGGCTTCCCTCTTGAAGGTGACGGGTGTCCGTTTTGGACTGCAGGAGTTCGCCGGGCAGCTGGGGGAAGCAGAGCTGGCTCGCTCAGCACCCCTCCATGTGGTTAGGGTACATACCATCTATCCCAAGGAGCTATCCCGCTATGATGTCGAGAACGGGGCAGCTAGATTTTTGAGAGCCGTGAAGGAACGCTCGTACCGACTGCTCTATGTGCGATTTTGGCCGGAGGATCCCGAAGCTGGTGCCCGGCTGCTAGAAAAGCTGGAAGCTGGGCTGGCAGCTGCCGGTTATTCCCGGGGGAGAGCCTCTGGCCTACCCCCTTGGCAGAGCCATTGGAGCTATTTCTTCGCAGCTTTGGGGGCTTGGGCAGGAGCCGGACTATGGCTGGGGCGGCTTTTCGAAACCTCCTTGGGAAAGTGGTGGAAGCCCCTCTACCAGCTGGGAGCCGCAGCCATAGTTCTAGGCATTCTTGCTCTCTATTTCTTTTTTGACCAGTTGCTGGCCCGGCAGGCACTGGCTTTTTTGGCCGCTGTCACCTTTCCCGCCTTGGCAGTCATGCCTCAGCGCTGGGGCAAGGGCCCTCTGGGGGAAGGCTTTACGTTTCAAAGTGGAACTGGATCATGCTCCCACACTCCGTTTCTTTGCCTGTCCAGGGGAAAGCTAGTGAGACACAGCCTAAGGGAGTTTCTCGGTTCCGTTGGCATCACCGGCATCGGTGCAGCGGTGATGGTGGCCGCCTTAGGGGATTTCCGGTTTATGTTGAAGATTGCTGAGTTTCGGGGCGTCAAGGCCATGTCCATACTGCCGCTCTTAGCGGCAGTTGTTGGGGCAATCAGCTTTGCCAGGACTCTGGGAAAGCCCATGGGATTGAAGGAGCGGTGGCGGGCGATGCCGGCCTGGGCCAAGGCAGTTCTTGCCGCGGCTGCCGTGGTTGTTGTGGTGGTTTATATAGGCCGGACCGGCAATTTCATTATTCCAGTACCGGAGCTGGAGGTGCGGGTGCGGGAGTTCTTGGAGCAGACTCTCAACTACAGGCCTCGCACCAAGGAGTTTCTCATCGGCCATCCCCTGTTGATCGTAGGTTTAGGGCTGTATTTCTCCGGTGATGAGCGGCTGGGCCTGGCCTTTGTCGTGCCAGGAACCATCGGTCAGATTTCACTGCTCAATACCTTTGCCCATATCCATTCCCCTCTGACAGCCTCCGTACTTCGCTCCTTCTGGGGGTTGGTACTGGGTGCGTGTCTAGGTAGTGTCCTGCTCTATGTGGCCTTGCTGGTGCTGGGAAAAAGTAACGGGGATCACTAGGATGGGTGCGGATGTGCGCTAGAACTGTTGGCGTCTAGTCGGTCCCCGTGGACCGTCGGTCGCTTAGGATTTCCCGGCCGCCGTGGGTTATAGCCGCAGTCCCCGCCGATGTAGTGGTTCATGTGTTGGTTCATGTGTATATGTATACTGTTTATGATTTTCTGCTTATGATAGCTGGGCAGTGTCCGGGGTGTTAGCCGTGGGCAAGGAAGCAAAGATAAACTTCATTATCTCCGGCTACTACGGTTTTGGCAATATAGGTGACGAGGCGGTTCTAGCAGGGATGCTCCAGCAGCTGAGAACCATCGCACCATCGTCCCGCTGTATTGTCTTGTCCGGCGATCCCGCCAGGACCGCTGCCGAACACGGTGTTGAAGCTATCCACCGCCTTGACATTAAAGCCCTGTGGTCAGCACTGCGGCAGGGAACGGTGTTTATCAGCGGAGGAGGGACTCTCTTTCAAGATGTCACCAGTTCCCGCTCTTTGTATTACTACCTGCTGATGGTAGTTCTCGCCCGGGCCTTTGGCCTGCCGGTGATTGTCTACGGACAGGGGATCGGTCCGTTCAGGTCCCGGTGGAACCGGCTGCTGACCCTTCAGATACTGCGGCTTGCCGGGTTGGTCATTGTCCGGGATCGGGGGGCCTATGAACAGCTCTTGGCTTGGGGCTTTGATGGGAAACGGCTGTGTCTCGGTGCGGATCCGGCGCTTACCTTGAGAGTCCAACCGCATAGAAGTTCCAAGAGCCTCCTTCGCCGCGCCTTGGGCCATCGGTTTTTGCCTGAAAAGCCGGTGCTCTTAGTCTCGCTGCGGCCGTGGCCCTATCTCGATGCCAGCCTGCCGGCGGTTGCCGGGGCGTTGGACCAGCTTTCCCGGAGGGGTTGGCAGGTGGTGTTCGTCCCGCTCCAGCTGGCAGCTGACTATCCCGTGTGTCAAAGGTGCGTAGAGCTGATGGTAGAAGAAGCCTTTCTCTGGTCCATGCCTTTAACGGTGCAGGAAACCTTGGACCTCTTGGGCGAAGCTGATTACTGTCTGGGAATGCGGCTCCATGCTCTGATCTTAGCTGCAGTTCACAGGGTACCGATGCTGGGGCTAGCTTATGATCCCAAGGTGGAGAGTTTCCTAAAGGAGCTGGGATTGCTGGATGGGGCCTTTAGACTGCCCGTTGAGGCTGGTAAGTCCCTGGACAGAAAGGAACTCTTGTCCAGCCTGAGTCGGCTGGAGGCAGAGCGAGAGAGGCTGGTTCGGCAGATTGACCAAAGGGTGGAAGAGATGGTAGCGCGGATGAGGGAGGCTAACCGCAGCTTCAAGGGACTGTTAGCCCTGGTTGGTGTTTACAGATGAAAAAGAGAACTGCTTCTAACGGAAAACAGGATGTTCACGGTGGAAATATCGGTTCCACCGATGCTATTCCTACTGTAGATATTCTCGGGATCTCTATCCATCAGCTTACCCGGAGAGAACTCCTGCAGCTTCTTAGGGAGCGCTTAGAACAGGAACTCACCACTTGGTTGGTGACGGTCAATGCTGAGCTGGTGGTTAGGGCCGGCGACGATTCTGCGGTAGCCTCTGCATTGGAAAAGGCAGATCTGCGGGTAGCCGATGGAGCGGGTGTTGTGTGGGCGGCCCGGGCTTTGAGGGATGTTGAACTTGAGCGGCTGCCCGGCGTGGAAATCGCAGAGGAGCTAGTTAAGTGGGCAGCAGAGGAAGGGCTCAAAGTGTATTTTCTAGGCGCAGAGCCAGGTGTGGCGGAGGCTGCCGTTGGTCAGCTTTGCCATAGGTACCCCGGTTTCGTGACAGCAGGGTGCCGCCACGGCTACTTCACCGAGATGGAAAAAGAGGATATTCTGGAGGAGATTAAAGGTGCCGAGCCGGATATATTGCTGGTGGCCTTGGGTGCTCCCCGGCAGGAGCTTTGGCTGGCGGAGCATCAAGGGGAGCTGTCTGTTCCCGTCGCTGTAGGGGTGGGAGGCACCTTTGATGTATGGGCAGGACGGGTCAAGCGGGCACCGGCCTGGATGGGAGATGCCGGACTGGAATGGCTTTTTCGGCTCATAGTCCAGCCGTGGCGGGTCCGGCGGATGCTGGCATTGCCGAGGTTCGTTCAGCGAGTCATCAAGGAGAAGTATACCGGCAGGCGTTCGGAGAAGTAGGTGAAGGGATGTCCCGGTGGCAGCGGATCAGCTATGAATACACCATGATTACCCTCGGGGTAGTTCTCACTGCCCTAGGTTACAACTGGTTTTTGATTCCCAACAAGATAGCCGCTGGCGGTGTCAGCGGTATAGGTACGGTGTTTCATTACCTGTGGGGTTGGCCCGTTGGTGTTGTCATGCTGTCTCTCAATATTCCCTTATTCTTGGCTGTGACCTTTATTCTAGGGCCTAAGTTCGGGGTGAAGAGCGTTTACGGAGCCGTATCCCTGTCGGTGCTGGTTGACGTCTTGGCGGTAGTTACCGGTCCGGTTACTACCGATCCCCTGCTGGCTGCCATCTACGGCGGTGGTTTCGTGGGTATCGGCATCGGAATCACCATGCGGTTTCAAGGTTCTACCGGCGGAACTGACTTAGCGGCGCTGCTCCTCCATCATTTTACGGATATACGCCTGGGGCAAGCTGTGCTGGTCATCGATGCTTGTATAATTGCCCTGGCAGGCCTTGTTTTCGGTCCGGAATTGGGGCTCTATGCTTTTCTCGCCCTGGTGGTTTCATCGAGGGCCATCGACTTAGTCCAGGAAGGGACTGGTTACAATAAGGCAGCATACATCATTTCCGAGTATCCCGAAGAGATCGCCCGGGAGATCATGAACCGGTTGGAGCGGGGGGTTACCTCCCTCCAGGGAATCGGAATGTTTACCAGAAGCGACCGGCAGGTACTGATGGTGATTGTCAGCCGCCGGGAGGTGAGTGCCGTTAAGGATCTGGTGCGGGAGATCGATCCCAGGGCGTTCCTGGTGATCAGCGATGTGCGGGAGGTATTGGGAGAAGGTTTTAAGGGTATGTAGATTGCGGGCAGGAAAAGTGGATTATCCAGATGAATAGAAGGAAGAGCAGGAAATGAAGGAGTGATAACATGGCCAGCGCTGATGAACAGATTGTGAAAGAGCTAGCAAAACAGGCGAGAGAACTAAGAAGACGTGTCATCGAGATGCTGGGGGAGGCAGGCTCAGGACATCCGGGCGGTTCTCTCTCCGCGGCAGATATTATCACAGTGCTTTATTGGCATGAGATGAATATCGATCCAGCACGGCCCGATTGGCCGGATCGGGATCGGTTTGTGCTTTCCAAAGGGCATGCAGCTCCAATCCTCTATGCAGCACTGGCGGAGAAGGGTTACTTCCCGGTGGAAGACCTCAAGACTCTCCGCAAGCTGGGCAGTCACCTCCAGGGACATCCCGACAGCAATAAGACCCCTGGAGTGGAAGTCCCCACTGGTTCGCTGGGCCAAGGGCTGTCCATAGCCAACGGCATGGCTTTAGCGGCCAAGATGGACGGCCGAGATTACAGGGTATACGCCTTACTGGGAGACGGCGAGATAGAAGAAGGCATGGTCTGGGAAGCAGCCATGACCGCGGTCCACTACAAACTGGATAATCTGGTAGCCATCGTTGATAACAACAACCTGCAAATTGATGGCGACGTCCGGGAGGTCATGGGTGTTCGGCATATCGCAGAGCGTTTCCGCAGCTTCGGCTGGTATGCGCTGGATATTGACGGTCACGATATTAATCGGATCATTGCTGCTCTGCGCCTGGCCAGAGGTACAAAAGGGAAGCCGACCGTCATCGTTGCCCATACAGTGAAGGGCAAAGGAGTTTCCTTTATGGAGAATGAGGTGGGTTGGCATGGTACTGCCCCCTCCAAAGAACAGACCGAGGCAGCCTTGGCCGAATTGGCTGCTGGAGAGGAGTGAGGGGAATGGCTGTAAAGAAAGCAACAAGAGATGCATATGGAGAAACGCTGGTGGAGCTGGGACAGGCGAATCCCGACATAGTGGTGTTGGACGCAGATCTGTCCGCGTCAACTAAGACTGCAGGTTTCGCCAAAGCTTTCCCCGAACGCTTCGTGCAGATGGGCATCGCTGAGCAAGATTTGATCGGCACTGCTGCGGGGTTGGCCGCCGCGGGCAAGATCCCCTTTGCCAGCACTTTTGCAGTCTTTGCAGCTGGCAGAGCCTATGACCAGATCCGCAATTCCGTGGCCTATGGCAAACTTAATGTTAAAATCGCCGCTACCCATGCCGGTGTGACGGTAGGAGAGGACGGCGGTTCCCATCAAATGCTGGAGGACATAGCTTTGATGCGGGCTCTGCCGGGCATGACGGTAATCGTTCCCGCGGATGCCGTGGAAACAAGACTAGCGGTGAAGGCAGCGGCAGAGTATAAAGGTCCAGTATACCTACGGATGGGGCGGGGCGCTTGGCCGGTTATTTTCAGCGATGATCACGAATTCGAGATCGGCAAGGCAGCTCAGCTCCGGGACGGAGATGCCGCCACTATTATTGCCTGCGGCATTATGGTTGGCGAAGCTCTAAAGGCTGCCGACATGCTGGAGGCAGAAGGCCTCAAGGTGCGGGTTTTGGATATGGCTACCATCAAGCCCATTGATGTTAAAGCTGTGGTTAAGGCTGCCCAGGAGACGGGAGCCGTTGTCACAGCTGAGGAACACAACATCGTGGGAGGTCTGGGTGGGGCAGTGGCTGAAGTCTTGGTTGAAAACTGCCCTGTTCCCATGGAAAGGGTAGGAGTCAAGGATGTCTTCGGTCAGTCGGGGACTCCTGATCAGCTCATGGAATACTACGGCCTCACAGCCAAGGAAATAGCCGCGGCAGTGAAGCGAGTAGTAGAGCGGAAGGCCTAAGCCCAGCTCAAGGATATTTTAGAAAAGGATACTTTAGAAGTAATCTTCACAACAAGTCACCGCTGTCCGGGTGCCACCTGGGTACCTAGCAGCGGTGGTTTTTTTATTCTGTCTCTGGGTGCGCCAGTACACGTCTTTTTGAAAGCGTTCATCCTAGCCGCCTTCAGTGCTTTTTGAGTAATCTACTACTACAGTTGCCATATAAATTACGATTGCTATATGAGCGGGCTGTTTAATGCTTCCATCTGGGGTTGATTGGGCCGGTGTTTCAATCCGCTGTTGCCATGAAGGGGTGCTCAGAACGTCAGATGGTGGGTGCTGGGAGCAGTGGACCAGCGGGCTGCAAATCAAGGTGCAAACGCTGTGCCTACTCCAGTTTTGCTCCGGTGACCTGGCGGAATACCTGGCCGAGGGAGGCCTCCTGGGTGTGGATAGTGATGATCTCACCTCTGTTTCTCAAGTGATCAATCTGGTTACCCAGCTCCGGCTGCTCAAGGGGTAGTCTGACAGTCAACAGGTCATCCTCCCAAGCAACTTGGTTTGAAGAAATTGTGCCTTGCACAATCTCAGAAATCTCCACAGATGGCCTCAGCTGGACAACCACAACGGGCTGGCCGTACCGGCGCATAAGAGCCTTAGGTTGATCTAAAGCCGCGATTTCCCCTTGATTCAAAAACGCTACTCGGTCGCAGAGGGTCTCTGCTTCGGTCATGTCGTGGGTACTCAAGAAGATGGTTTTGCCTTGTTTCCGGTAATGACCGATGGCTTCATGGATGACCGCAGCGGAGGTGGGATCTAGGCCGCTGGTGGGTTCATCCATGATCAGGACCTGGGGGTCATGGAGCAAGGCTCGGCAAATGAGGAGCCGCCTTTTCATCCCCTTAGAATAGGTCCTGACCGGCCTCGTGGCTGCTTTAGCCAGGTCATAGGCCTGGAGGAGTTCCTGCACCCGGGTGCTAGGCACGCCGTGCAGCGCGGCAAAAAACCGGAGATTCTCTATTCCCGAAAGCCGCTCATAGAGATGGCTTTCCTCAAAGACTACCCCCAGATGCCTGTAAAGGGCAGGGTTCTTGAAGGTAGGCCGATCAAACACTCGGCAGGAGCCGCCGGTGGGACTGCTGCGGCCGGCAAGAATTCTGATGGTGGTGGTTTTGCCGGCGCCGTTGGGGCCGAGATAGCCAAAAACCTCTCCCCGATACACCTGGAAGCTGATCCCCCGCAGTGCCGAGGTTTCGCCGTATTTTTTTACTAAGTTCTCCACCACAATGGCAGATTCAGTCATGGCGATCACCGTTTTCCCTCAAGACTAACGTTCTCGGCCCAAAGTGTTTCGGTAAGCCAGCAGAGTGACCAGGGACAGGAACAGGGCGAAACCAGCTAAGGATAGGATATCCGACCTCACGGCCTGCAAGGCCGCCTGATACTGCAGGGTCTCCCTTAATCCCCGGTACAGATAGAGACTAGGCAGCACTTCCGCCGCCTGTCTGGCAATTGGAGAAATGTCAGCCGCCAGGGCCGGAAAGATCAGGGGGAAATAGACTATGGTGCTGATGGCCCGGGCCGCAGACTGGGAGCGGGCATGAAGGCCGATGAGAAGGCCGATGGCGGTGAAGCTGATGGCCCCAAAGATGATGATTAGGGCAGCAGCCGCCGCGGCTTCGCCGCTCAGCTTGACCTTATTGAGCAAGAGCATTATGGATGAAACCATTACTACTAACAGGACACCGGAAATACCTTTCCCCAAAAGGATCTCCCCATCGGTAGCCGGTGAGATCCGGATATTGTCTAAGGTCCCCTTTTCCTTCTCCTCGGCGAAACTGCCGGCTAAGACCATGACTCCGATCATTACCGCGGTAATGGTAAGCCACAGGGGCAGCAGAGAGGCACTGGCTTTGCCTTGGTTAAGTACCACCAGGTCAACGACGGGCTCCACTGGTAGGCCCAGGTAAGCAGACAGCACCGTTTCCAGTACATCCTTGAGAGGGAAATAGCTCCCCGGATTACTGCCGTCCAGGTAAGCAGTGAATCTCTCCCCCGGTTCCGCGACGATCAGTGCTTGGATCTTTCCCTTGGTCACAGCCGCCTTTCCGGAGGATATATCCCCATACTGAGACACTACGAGGGTGTCGGAGGCAGCCCGATTCAAGAACGCTACCAGCTGGGCTCTGTCACTGCCGGTTACCCCTACCAAGAATGCCCCGGGCTGCTGAGGGTTGTCTATTGCCGAGAGGAAGAGGGAGGCGGCCAGCGGCAGAAAGATAGCGATCAAGATGGTCTTGTTCCGCAGGGCCTCGAGAAAATCTTTACATACAATGGCGGTTATCCGGCGAATGTTCATGGGCACTTCTCCTGGCTGTTTATCTGGTTGAGCAACATTCCCACAAAGGGGAGTTGAGCCACCCAACTTCGGCCATGTAGAGGAAATAGCCCAGGCGGGCTATTTCCAAGAGCTTAAAGAGTGTGGGTGTTGAGGAACGTGACGATGATCCAAATTACAACTACGGCACCAATTAACTCAAGCATGGTTTATCTCTCCTTACCAGATTTGAAATCTGAATTTGACCGCCGTCGGCTCAAGCCTGTCTCAAGTCTACCACAGATCTATCATACGTATTATTCAACACAAGAGTCCATCTCCCTATTAGATTGTACAGGAAAAACATTCTAACCTAAAGTCTGGCGGCAGGAGAGGAAGCAGCGGAGCGGCTGGGGAATTCTTCCACCAAGGCAGATAGAATATTCCTCAAGTCGGCTCAAGGGGCGGCCCAGACTCGCTGCGGGCTGCCTTGCGCTGGGTTGTATGCTGGGCTATAATTAAAAGTAACTTTTCCTAACATATTGCCTTTAGGCAGCTGGTTACGAGAGCATAGCCCCGTGCCGGTTCGCATATAGGATAAGGAGACAATGGGGAAGGACGGGTGAGCCAATTGACCAATAAACGCAGAGTCCTTTTAGCCCTCATACTGGTGACAGTACTGGCAGTAGGGGTTTTTGATTCTACTTTCGGTAAGGCTGGAGCCGATGAAGGCAGGTTTACTAACCTCAGGACTGTCTTGGAAGTAGCCGCTTTGGTTAAGACCCAGTACGTCGATCCGGTGAGTTTGACTGACTTGTTAAAAGCTTATGTTGCAACCGGCAGCATCAACGGCATGTTGGGGAGCCTCAATGACCCCTATACCCGCTATATGGATCCCCATGCTTACAAGCAAATGCAGGTTGACACCACCGGTGTCTATGGCGGAATAGGTATCGTAGTAGGTATGCGGGATGATAAGCTGACTATCGTCGCTCCCATTGAACAAACCCCGGGTTTCTATGCTGGACTTAGGGGCGGTGATGTCATCGAATACATTGACGGCAAGCCGACCAAGAATATGTCCCAGGACGAGGCAGTCAGTTTGATGCGGGGCGAACCGGGAGCCAAAGTGGTTCTCGGTGTCCGCAAGAAAAACGGAGAGTTTCAGGAAGTTTCTATCATCCGGGAGATTATCGAGGTCCGGAGTGTAACGCGACAGGTGATTCTAGATCACGACATCGGCTATATCCGGTTGTCCAGTTTCAATGAGCGGTCTGCTCAGGAACTAGAACAGGCCTTGGCCGCCTTGGAAAGTCAAGGCATGCGGTCCCTAATCTTGGACCTTAGGGGCAACCCCGGGGGACTCTTGACATCTGCCATCGAAATAGCTAGCAAGTTTTTAGGGCATGGCCCCATTCTCCATGTGGCGGGACGCAACGGTGTAGTCCAGACCATCGAAGCCCAGGGAGAGAAAGCTCCGAGAAGCTATCCCATGGTGGTCATGGTAGACGGGTACAGTGCCAGTGCTTCTGAGATTGTCTCGGGGGCTTTGAAGGACAGGGGCATTGCAACCCTAGTTGGTACCCAGACCTTCGGTAAGGGACTGGTGCAGACAGTGATACCTCTGAGGGACGGATCAGCGCTGTCCTTGACTACTGCCCGGTACCAGACGGCAGGAGGCACTGATATTCATTCTGTGGGCATCCAGCCCGATGTGATTGTCAGTCTCCCAGAGGGAGAAGAGCCGCCTTATTACCTTTCTGATTACGAAGGCGGAAATACTGTCGATATTGCCAAGGACATTCAGCTGCAGGCTGCCCTTGATGTGCTTCGACCGGCAGAGTTAAAGAAGGCGAGCTAGAAGGGGTAACCGGCCGCTGGGTAGTTTATATGCTGCAAGCTGCGGACTGCAGCTTGGATAACGGGGGTGGTCGTCAATGCCGATCTGGGAGCTGTTGCGCTTGGTCGGACGGGCCATCCCGCAAATGTTTTTAAGCGTGGATTTTCTCATTATCATTGGGCTGGTGGTGGTGTTAAGCCACAGCCAATACCGGCGAAGAGCTATCTTGGAAAAGCGGCTGTTTGGAACTTCCTTTACGGACCCGCTTTCGGAAACGTTAAATGCCCTTCTTTATGGGATTATGGGGGGTCTTTTCGCCAGCGCCGTGTTTATTGGTGTAGGGATTCCCCTTTCCGAGACTGGGCTTTGGTATGTCTGGCCCTTGGCCCTACTCCTGATGTTGGTTCATCCCCGGTATCTCTGCTTTTCCTATGCCGGGGGTATTTTGGCTCTAAGTCATCTCGTGGCGGGTTGGCCGGCCTTGAACGTATCAGCCATCATCGCTCTGGTGGCGGTACTTCATATGGTTGAGGCCGTTCTAATCCGCTGGCACGGTCATCTAAATCCCAGCCCCGTATATCTTCGCACCCAAGAGGGCGAGGTGGTGGGCGGGTTAAGCCTGCAAAAGCTTTGGCCGCTGCCTATGTTGACCTTGGTGTTGGTGACGGCAGCAACCGGCGATTTAGCCGGTGCAGATACAGTGGCAATGCCCGATTGGTGGCCTTTAATCAGACCTCACACAGTGCCGGGAGAGGGTGAGCAGTTTATATACCTGCTGTTTCCCATGATGGCTGCCTTGGGCTACAGTGATATTTGCCTTTCCCGTCTGCCCATGGAGAAGGCCAGTCTTTCCTCCCGCTATCTAGCGGTTTACAGCTTGCTCCTACTTGGCACTGCCCTTGGTTCAGCCTCAGTGCCGGCCCTTCGCTGGCTTGCGGCTCTTGGGGCCCCTTTGGGCCATGAACTGGTGATTTATCTCGGTCAGAAAAGCGAGCGGGCTATTCCTCCGCTGTTTCGTTCCCACCATGGTGCCATGATCCTTGGTGTGAAGCCCGGTTCGCCGGCGGAGGTGATGGGACTGGTGCCGGGGGATATTATCCTAGCTATCAATGGGTACCCGGTGTTTTCTCCTGAGGATGTCTGGCAGGCGATGGCACCTTGGGTAATCGACCCAGCAATCAGTGTCCATGGCAAGCTAAGCGGGAAAGGTGACCGCATATTGACATATAAAGGGAAACTGCCGCCATTGGGAGTAGTATTTGTACCGGATTCCAGGGTGCAGTCAGCTTTAGCCGTTGATCCGCGGAGTCCCATCGGCCGCTGGCTGGAGAGGCGCAAGTAGTGACGGACAGGGGTGCAGCTTGGATTGAAGCAGACACGTAGGCGTTCAGAAGCGGTGGATGAAATCCGGAAGGCCATCCGGCAGAACGCAGGCCTGATAATTACCGCGGTGATCTTCATCTTGATTACAGTCACCGTGGTGTTTATCTTCCAGTTCTTGCAGCTGCGGGAAGCCCACAGGGCGGTATCGGCCTCCCTGGTGCCGGCGGCTGTCTCTGGGAATGGGTCTGGGTTCCCTAGGAGGGAACCCCTTGGTGAGAGCCCCTGGTCACTGCACCTTCCTGAATTGAAAGGCGAAGCTGGGGTAGAGCTTGTCAAGCAGATGTTGAACTGCCCAGTCCTGGCGAACCAGGCTGGAGCAAACCAGGCTGGAGGCGAGTTAGTTTTATCCTCTGGCCCTCTGGAGGGGGAGGCAGGGGAGGTTACTACGGCTGAGTGGCGGCTCGATGGGGTACTGCCGGTGGGCTCGGCAGCTCCCCGGAGAAGTCTCCTAGAACCTGGAGGCCAGATCCCGCTGCCGGAGGCTGAGCTCCGTGTCAGGTTCTTGCCCCGGCTGGCGTTAATCATCGACGACTGGGGCTACGATTGGTCAATGGCCGATGAGTTTCTCAGTCTCGGCCTTCCCTTTACTGCTGCGGTTTTGCCCGGTAGGGAGAAAACCCGGGAACAGGCGGAGCTTCTCCGCCAGCTGGGCCATGAGGTAATCCTCCATCTACCCATGGAGCCCCTCGATCCAGATATTGAACTAGATGATGGTTTCATTACCACCAACCTTGATGATGTCGAGATCCGCCGCCGGATAGAGGATGCCCTGGCATCGGTGGGAGAAGTGGCAGGTGTAAACAACCACATGGGCTCCAAGGCCACCTCCGATGAGCGGGTGGTTCGGATAGTCTTAGAAGTGATCCAGGAACACGGCTTATATTTTGTGGATAGCTGGACATCACCGGCGTCTATAGCGGGACGCATCGCCGGGGAAATGGGTATACCTACAGCTACCAACCAGGTGTTTCTGGACCATTATTCCGATGTAGAGAAAGTAAAGGCCCAGATCGAGCGTCTCATCAGGCGGGCTCAGCGGGATGGACAAGCACTCGGCATCGGCCATGTACGTCCCCAGACTTACCGCGCCCTGGTGGAGATGCTTCCCCGCTTTCAAGAAGCAGGCGTAGTAGTTGTTCCTGCCTCCAGCATCGTATCACCTTCTCTTCCTTCCCAGGATTAAGCAGGAACTAGCTATCCTTCACAGAAAGAATATATGTTCGCATTAAGCTTACCGGTCATTCCAATACTGTGCTGATTTATGTGGTACAATAAATTGCTAATCGAGCTGTATGCCAGTAGGTGGCGGAGAGTGCACTTCCTGCGCCGGAGCTTGCTGCCCATTGGCAGCCTTGGGTTTTGGCAGCCGCTAAGGAGTTGAGGTGAGATGGCAAAAAGCCGACCGTTTCAGGTTGTATCGGATTTCAGTCCCTCCGGCGATCAGCCGGAAGCCATAGATGCTTTGGTAAAGGGCGTTGAGGCGGGCATGAGGGAGCAGACTCTCCTGGGAGCCACCGGTACAGGCAAGACCTTTACCCTCGCCCAAGTAATTGCCAGGGTGCAAAAACCGACTTTAGTGATTGCCCATAATAAGACACTGGCAGCTCAACTGTGCAGTGAGTTTCGTCAGTTCTTTCCACATAACGCTGTGCATTATTTTGTCAGCTACTATGACTACTACCAGCCGGAGGCCTACGTACCCCAGACCGATACGTACATCGAGAAGGATGCGTCCATCAATGATGAAATCGATCGACTGCGGCATGCGGCCACCAGCGCCCTGTTCGAGCGGCGGGATGTAATCATCGTCGCCAGCGTGTCGTGTATATACGGTCTCGGCTCACCGGAAGACTATGTAGGGATGACCCTGTCCTTGCAGCACGGGGATTTTCGGGACCGGGACAAGATCCTGCGGCGGCTGGTGGGTATTCAGTATCACCGCAATGATGTGGGGTTTACCCGGGGTACCTTCCGGGTGCGGGGAGATGTAATCGAGATCATCCCGGTGTACAACGAGAACATCATTCGGATTGAACTGTTTGGCGATGAGGTTGACAGGATTTTGGAAATAGATCCCATCACCGGTGAGATCCTAGGGGAACTCGACCAGATAACCATTTATCCGGCTAACCATTATGTCACCTCCGAGGAGAAGATGAAGCGGGCACTGGTTACCATCGAAGAGGAACTCCAGGAGCGGCTGGCCTATTTCCGTTCCCAGGGCAAGCTCTTGGAGGCCCAGCGCCTGGAGCAGCGAACTTACTACGATTTGGAGATGCTCAGGGAGGTAGGCTACTGCCAAGGCATAGAGAACTATTCCCGCCATTTATCCGGCCGGGCTCCAGGGGAACCACCGGCGACCCTTTTGGACTACTTTCCCAATGATTTTCTCATGGTCATCGATGAGTCCCACATGACCATTCCCCA
>JAAZHE010000112.1 GCA_012510855.1 Bacillota bacterium
GACAGGAGCAGCGTATCGCAGGGGATATACCTTTCGGTGCCGGGAACGGGGCACCAATTGTCATCTACTTGGCTGACTGTCACTCCCTCGACCCGGTCCTTGCCTTGGATCATGGTTACGGTTGAGCGAAGGTAAAGAGGGATGTCGAAATCCTCTAGACACTGGGCAATGTTTCTAGCCAGCCCCGCTGGATAGGGCATGATTTCCACCACTGCTTCGACCTTAGCTCCTTCTAATGTGAACCGCCTAGCCATAATCAGGCCGATATCCCCAGAACCGAGGATCACAACCCTCTTGCCGGGCATGAAGCCCTCCATGTTGACAAACCGCTGGGCGGTGCCGGCAGTGTACACGCCGGCCGGTCTGGTTCCCGGAATGCTCAAGGCTCCCCGGGTGCGCTCCCGGCACCCCATGGCCAAGATCACTGCTTTGGCTTTCAGATGGATAAGGCCGTGGATGGGATGGACCGCGGTTATCTCCTTTTCCGGGGATAAACTCAAGACCATGGTATTGAGGTAGACCTGGATATTAGGGTCAGCTTCTACGTCAGGTATAAAGCGATAGGCGTATTCCGGGCCGGTCAGCTCCTCTTTGAAGCGGTGGAGGCCAAAGCCGTTGTGGATGCACTGCTGCAAGATACCTCCCAGCTCGTGGTTCCGCTCCAGGATCGTCACCTGTTCTGCCCCCGCCTTACGGGCTGCTAGGGCTGCTGCCAATCCTGCCGGGCCGCCGCCGATAATTGCCACATCGGTAAAAAGGGTGTTAAGCATTGGTTTCTCCCCCTCTCAAAAAGGATTTAGCTTCCGCCATCAGTAGCTCACTACCTTTGCCCCGTTTGGTGATCTCAAGGGGAGAGACTCCTAGCTCCCGGGCCAGGATCTTGACGACATAAGGCGTACAAAAGCCCCCCTGGCACCGTCCCATCCACGCCCGGGTGAGGAACTTGACTCCGTCCACTGTACGGGCACCTCGCCGAATGGCATCGACAATCTCACCTTCGGTGACCGTTTCACAGCGGCAAACCACATGGGCGTAAAGGGGATTCTCCTTAATGACCTTTTCTTTCTCCTCATCGGAGAGTTTCTTAAAGCGGATGACTCTTGGCCGGCGGGGATTGAAATCCGGTTTTTCATTCAGGGGCAGTCCCGCATCGGCCAGCATCTGGGCAGCCAGCTCTGCGATGGCCGGCGCCGCGGTGAGGCCCGGGGATTCTATGCCGAGCAGGTGGACAGCTTTTCCAGCATGGGATGTCTCGAAGATGAAATCTCCCGTAGGTGAGCCGGCCCGGATGCCGGCGAAGGCCGCGATGATATCCCTCCGCTTAATTTTCGGAACTAATCGTTGTGTAAAGGATAGGATTTCATCTAGTCCAACCGCGGTGGTGGAAAGATCATCCTTGTAGGGCATTTCCAATGCGGTAGGCCCAATCATGATGTTGCTTCCCACGGTGGGGATTACCAAGATGCCCTTGGACTTGGGAGTGGGGACAGGGAAGATCGTGTGCTTAACCAGATTACTCACCCGCTGATCCAGGATATACTCTTCGCCTTTTCTGGGAATGAGGGAGGGCACATCTAGTCCGCACATTCTCGCGAGGTCGTCAGCAAACAGACCCGCGGCGTTGACTATATAGGTTGCCTTCCACGTAACCCCCTCCTTAGAGGTGATGGTAAATCCGTCTTCTCCATGGGAGACGCCAGCAACTTCTACTTCTGTATATACATCGGCACCATTGGCCCTGGCATTTTCTGCCAAAGCAGCGGCAAGGGTAAAGGGAGCTACGATCCCCCCAGAAGGTGCCCGCAAAACCAAGGTGATGTCTTCTGCTAGATTCGGCTCCAGGCGGCGGGCTGCATCGCCGTCCAAAAGCTCCATCCCCGGAACGCCGTTTTCCAGTCCCTGCTGGTAAAAATGCCGCAAAATCTCTTCCTCTTCCGGGGTTCTCGCCACCATCATGACGCCGTTCCGCTGGAAAGGAACGTCTAGCTCTTCACAGAGCTGATCATACTTGCTGTTGCCGGCTACGCACAGTTTAGCCATCCACGAACCTGGCTTGTTATGAAAACCAGCGTGGACTATGCCGCTGTTGGCCTTGGTGGCACCCCAGCCCACCTCCGCCGCCTTTTCCAGCAGTGCTGCTTTGAGTTGGTAGCGGGACAGGGTCCTAAGCACGGCAGTGCCCACGACACCTCCGCCAATGATTATGACATCGTAATGCGTTTTTTCGCCCAACCATGACACCTCTCTTTGCCTTGATTGCCTTCCTGGAACACAAATAAAAGGATCCCAAGATCCAGGGTAACCCAAAATACCCCCGGACTCTCAGGATCCTCTCCTAATCTCCTGTCCTGATTCTCCAGGCTCGATATGTTGTGATTTTTTTCCTTCACTTCTATTCTATCGATAAAGTCTTCAGCTGACAAGGAAAATCAGCTTTACGGCATCCGGCTGATGGAGAAAACCAGGGAAGGATTGGTTTTTGCCCTACGGCAGCCTTCCCGACTATTGACTGCTGCCGAGGTAATGCATCTTCTGCCTTCAGCATATGTTTGGAAAAGAGCGGGGGAAGGGTTGATCAGCTTGTATATTGTGGTAATTCGGCGGCGGGTCTTGGTGCCAATTCTTCTCGGTCTCACTTGGGTGGCTGTTTTCGGACTGGTTCTGGCGGGTCTCTTACCCGAACGCCGGGTGATCGTCATCGACCCCGGCCACGGGGGCATCGACGGCGGTACCAGCGCCGGTGATCTATTGGAGAAAGATGTCAATTTGCGGATGGGTCACATCCTGCGGAGGGTCCTGGAGGCCCACCAGTACCAGGTGGTGATGACCAGAACCGATGACAGCGACGTATCGCATTTCGTACCGGAAGGGGGCAGCCGCTACCGACGGGATTTGAAGGGAAGAGTCAGGCTGGTGGGGCGGGTGCGGCCCATCAGTTTAATCAGCATCCATGTCAACTGGCACAAAGACAGGTGGCGGCGGGGTGCTATTGTGTATTATCAGGATGGGGAAACAGATAGCCGTCTCTTGGCACAAGCAATTCAAAAGGAGCTCAATGCCCTCCAGCCGGTCCAGCGCCAGGTGCGGGCAGCGGACTTTTATGTTCTCCGGAATACCGATGCTCCTGCTGTGCTGGTGGAAATCGGGTTTATCTCCAACCCCGAAGACCGCAAACTGATGCTGGATGAGGCCTATCTTACTAAACAGGCCGAAGCCATTAGGGCTGGGCTTGAGGTTTTTCTTAGCCAACTGATGCCTGCCCCCCAATCCTCCAGGGGTCTAAGATAGAAGGGACTGGCAGCATTGGAACTGCCTCATTTTTTGGCGGCGTTAATTAGAGCCCGAGGGCCGGATTTCCCTTAAAAAATGGGAAAAGCCCGGCTTTCTCCTTGCCGGGCCCCGACCCATGGATTTGTTACCTATCTGCACTGATGAATTTTTGGGGCAACATACGTAGGCAGTAATGCCAGAGAGGCTACTTGGGCATCCCTCCCTTGTTGTTCCGTCCCCTGGGGCAAGATAGGAATGGGAGCCAGGTACACAGGTTAATGATACTGCGCCTATCTGGGGACAGGAATCTTTGTTGATGCTAGTATACAAGTAAGATGTGATAAAATTGTGACAGGACCTTGACGAAAACAAGAATTTCCCGCCAAGACAAAAATCTGCTCCGGCGCAGGGGAATACTGCAGTCTCGGCAGGAGGACTTTGAGGGCCGCAAAGGTAATAATTCAAGGTAATCGTGCTTACAGCTGCACGGCTTGGGCGGCGAGAGGGGGTAGTTCGGTCTTGGGAAGTACCGAAAGACTGGATCATCTTGACAGTCAAATACTAATGCACTTGCATAGAGACGGACGGAGTTCTTATACTGCCCTGGCAGCACTCTGCGGAGTATCTGAGGGAACTATCCGCAAACGGATGCAGCGTTTAGAAGACCGCGGCGTTGTCAAAATTGTCGGGGTAACCAATCCGGCAAAGACGGGAATGGACACGATGGCGGTGATATGGCTGCGAGTTGAACGGGGGCGGCTCTCGGAGGTGGTTTCCCAGATAACTGCTCTGCCTCAACCCCATTATGTGGCATATACCACAGGAGCTGCAGATATCGTTGCTATTGTTACCGTCGAGTCCCAGGAAGCATTGGTCAAATTCCTTGCCAGGGATCTAGGTTCCATCGAGGGCCTTACTGAGACGGAAACATCCATGGTGCTTCGGGTTTACAAGCAGGCTTACGATTGGTCCCCTTGGCCCCATCAGTCTCCCCAGTTTGCCGCCCAGGAAGAGGCCAGCGAAGAACAACTGGATGAGGTTGACCTTAAAATCATCCGCTACCTGCAGAAAGACGGCCGGATGACCTTTGTCACTATTGCCGATGAACTGGGCATTACCGAAAGTACGGTACGGCGGCGGGTGACATCCCTCTTGGAGAGGGATATTCTGAAGATAGCGGCGATTATCAATCCCGCCCGGGTGGGTCGCACCACTTTGGCCATGATCGGGATTAAAGTGGAAAGGCCGCGGTTAGGAGATGTGGCACGTACTCTGGCCAGCATGACGGATGTCCGTTATCTGGCCTTATCTACTGGCAAATACGATCTCATCATTGAAGTAGTCCAGGAGTCCAATGAGAAATTGCTGTACTTCTTGGTGGATACACTAGAAGATATACCAGGCATCCTGCGTACAGACACCCATCTGCTTCTAAAACTGTCTAAGGAATCATATGATTGGGGGGTAGCAAAGGGGGTCTGCGTAGCTGGATAACGGAGGGGTAGGCTTGGATAAAGCACAATTGGCAGAGGATTTGCGGAAAGCTGTCCCGGGGTTGTGCCTCAGAATCGATGAGCCCATGTGCAATCATACGTCCTTCCGCATCGGAGGACCGGCGGATTTAATGATCTGGCCCACCTCCATCGGGGAAGTGCAGCAAGTACTTAAGTTCCTAAAGTGCCGAGGGGTACCGGTGTACATCATGGGAAACGGCTCCAATCTCTTGGTGAGGGATGGGGGCTTTCGGGGAGTTATACTTAAGCTGGCGGAGAATTTCAGCCGGATCACGGTGGAAGGCACTAGACTCCAGGCCCAGGTGGGAGCATCCCTGGCCAAACTGGCCAATGCGGCGTGTCAAGCGGGCCTTGGAGGATTGGAGTTTGCCTCCGGCATTCCTGGGACCTTAGGCGGAGCTATCGCCATGAATGCCGGTGCTTACGGTGGGGAAATGGCCGATGTCTTACAGGAAGTGACCTGCTGTGACTTAGAAGGTAATTTATATCATTTCGGCCTGGAGGACCTAGAACTCGGCTACCGGACCAGCCGGGTGCGAAGCCAAGGTTATATAGCCCTGGAGGCAGTGCTGCAGCTCGTCCCAGAAGAACTGGCAGTCATCAGGGCCAAGATGCATGAGCTGAACAAAAGGCGCCGGGAAAAGCAGCCGCTAAGCTTTCCCAGTGCCGGCAGCACCTTTAAACGGCCTCCCGGCCATTACGCCGGGAAACTGATTGACGATGCAGGTCTGAGGGGTTTTACCCACGGTCGGGCTCAAGTTTCGGAACAACACTGCGGGTTTATTATCAACTTAGGGGGAGCGACAGCCAAAGAGGTCTTGGAGCTTATTGAAATTGTCCGGCAGCGGGTGTGGGAAAAATTCCAAGTAAGGCTGGAACTGGAAGTACAGGTGATTGGTGAAGACTGAGGTTCAAGGTGCCGGGAAGGCGCCTTTTATTTTTGGCTGAAAAAGGGACAAAAATGCTGATGTCGCTCTCTCAGCCGACAAGTGGGCCGAAACCGGCAGACAGCGCAGGGCAGCGCCCCACCGGCACGTTTTCGGGTGGGATCCTGCGGAGGTTCGGTGGAGTGTGGAGCAAGTTCCGCAGCATACTCTTCACAGCCTTCGCAATAGTGGCCTAGCTCTAACCCCATTCGATAGCCGTGGAGGCTGCAGTAGTAAGTAAGACTATTATCCTGGGTTTTTTCTGCTTGGGCGTAACGGCAGATCTCCATCCTGTTTTCCCCTTTGTGGTTTTCTACTGGTACTCTTCTCCTATCATTCTATGGAGTCAGGTTCCTTTACATACTTGCACAAAGGAATATTAACAGACGTTTTCCTTGTCCCGAGGCAGGAATGTAGTGGTAAGTAGACGAAAGTATCAATCAATCAAACTAGATCCCAAGAAACCACAGAGTAGATTTTTGGGGTAGATGCCGAAAGGGGCAAGTAAAGTGGTATCAGAGTTTCAGCTCAAGCGAGACATCATTGAGGTTGGTCGCCGAATATACAATCGGGGCTATGTGGCTGCCAATGATGGGAATATCAGCATCCGCATCGACGACAAGCGGGTCCTTTGCACACCCACTGGGGTGAGCAAGGGCTTCATGACTCCGGACATGATTTCCACAGTCGATTTGGATGGCAATGTTATTAGCGGCACCTGGAAGCCGTCTTCGGAACTCAAGATGCATTTGGCTGTTTACAAAGCTAGGGAGGACGTCAGGGCAGTAGTCCACGCCCATCCTCCTTATGCCACTGCCTTTGCTGTGGCTGGCTATGCTCTCAAAGAAGCCATTATGCCGGAGGTCATCATCAGCCTTGGCTGGGTGCCCCTCACCAAATACGGCACTCCTTCTACAGAGGAGATCCCCGAAGCCATCATGCCTTATCTGCCGTGCCACGATGCCTTTCTTTTGGAAAACCACGGCGCCTTGACGGTGGGAACCGATGTCTATAACGCACTCTTTAAAATGGAGACGTTGGAGATGGGGGCCCAGATCAGCTTGCTCTCCCGGCTCCTGGGGGGTGCCCAAGAGATCAGCCCAGAGAACGTAGAAAGGCTCCTGGAAGTCAGGAGAAACCTGGGGATAGCGGGTGGACATCCAGCCCTGTGTGAGCTGCCGGAGGGCCATCGTCAACCTCCATCCGGGCAAGGCGGCAACAACATTGATGAAGTGAGGCTCAAGGCTATTATTGCCGAGGTAGTTAAGGAGGTGCTGGCTGAACAGCGCAGATAAATACCATCCGAGGCCTGTCGGTCCTGAAGCTGGGGGGAGATAGTAAGTGCGGGGAGATGCACTGGGATTGATTGAGGTTTTAGGTTTGGCTGCTGCCTGTGAGGCAGCCGATGCCGCGGTAAAAACCGCACATGTGGAGTTGCTGGGATTTGAGCCTTCCGGGCAGGGAATGGTGACGATCAAAGTGTCTGGCGATGTGGGAGCGGTGACGGCAGCGGTGGAAGCCGCCTGTGCAGCCGCTGGCCGCTTATCTCGGGTATATGCCAGTAAGGTCATCGCCCGGCCCGATTCAGCTGTAGTTCAAGAGTTTATACCATAAAAGGGAAGGGAGTTGCAAACATGGGTGAAGCATTGGGTTTGATCGAAACTAGAGGTTTGGTGGGTGCCATTGAGGCTGCTGATGCCATGGTCAAGGCTGCTAATGTTCAGTTGGTTGGTTATGAGAAAATCGGTTCAGGCCTTGTTACCGTTATGGTGAGGGGCGATGTCGGGGCAATTCGGGCTGCCGTCGATGCCGGAGCAGCTGCAGCCAGCAAATTGGCAGAAGTAGTTGCTGCCCACGTAATTCCCCGTCCTCACAGCGATCTGGAGCGTACCATCCTTCCCCACGCTGACTAAGCAAAGGAGGAACTAGTTTAGCGGAAGGGGGGAACTGGGCTCCTTCTCCTCCCGGGGTGTGCTAAACAGACGGAAGACTGCGGGAGAGAGAGGGGCAGTGGCTCTATGCAAGTTGATGAGCAGCGTATTGCGCTAATTGTGGAAGAGGTACTGCGGCAGCTGAAGGCGGAATCTGTCTCAAAGGATGGCGAACAAGGTCAGGACGGGATTTTCTCTTCAGTTGATGCCGCTGTCAAGGCGGCGGCGGCAGCGCAGAAGGAGCTGGTGGCCCTGCCGCTGTCGGCCCGGAAGAAGATTATTGACGCCATTCGGGAGGCGGGAGTGGCCAATGCTGAGTATTTCGCCCGCCTGACGGTGGACGAAACCGGACTTGGCCGCTATGAACATAAGGTCCAGAAGAATATTAACGCGGCGCGGTTGTCCCCGGGGGTCGAGGACTTGGAGACAACGACACAGGCAGGGGAACACGGAGTTACCATTACTAAGGCAATCCCTTACGGAGTGATCGTCTCCATTCTGCCCACTACCCATCCGACTCCCTTTGTGATTAACCATGCCATTATCATGTTGGCAGGGGGCAATACAGTCTTCTTCTGTCCCCATCCCCGGGCGCAAAACTGCACCCGAGAGGCGATCCGGGTCCTCAACCGGGCCATTGCAGCCGCGGGCGGTCCTCGAAATACCTTGGTGGCAGTTAACGAGGCAACCTTAGATGCAGTCAACGCAGCGATCCAGCATCCTCTGACGGCCATGGTTACCGCGGCCGGGGGACCAGGTGTGGTCAAGGCTGCCCTCAGCAGCGGCAAGAAGGCCATTGCCGCAGGTGCAGCCAACCCGCCGGTAGTGGTGGATGAGACAGCAGATATTCCCAAAGCCGCAGAAGACATCCTGAAGGGCTCTTGGTTTGATAACAATGTCCTTTGTATCGCGGAAAAAACGGTGTTTGCTGTGCGCTCCATCGCCCATCAGCTGATTGCTGAGATGCAGAAGCACGGAGCATACCTGCTGAAGGGTCCAGAAGTGGAGGCAGTTACCCGCCTGGTGGTCAAGGATGGTCATGTTGTGGGAGATTGGGTAGGCAAAGATGGTGCTATAATCCTCAGGGCCGCCGGGATCAACCCGCCGCCGGGAACAGAGGGTGCCATCATGGTTGTGGACTTTGACCATCCTTTGGTGAAGATCGAGCAGATGCTGCCGGTTCTGCCCATTGTAATCGTGGAGGACTTTGAGGAGGGGCTGCGGCTGGCAGTAGAGGCGGAGCAGGGTTTTGGCCACACAGGCATTATCCATTCCCGGGATGTGGAGCGAATTGCCCGCTTCGGCCGGGCACTGGCCACTACCATCATTGTGGCCAACGCGCCGTCTTACGCATCCTTGGGGATTGAGGGTAACAGCAACTTCGCCCATACTATCGCCAGTCCCACCGGAGAGGGCATTTGTACCCCCAGAACCTTTACCCGCCAGCACAAAGTCACCATTGGCGGCGGATTAGGGCTGGCGTAGCTGGGCGGGGGAGGCATGGCATAAGCTTTAACGCCCTGATTGGCCCTTATAACTTGGGCATTGCAACTGGCTACGCCGGCTGACCCCGCTGGCCGTGGGTACAGCCGCTGGGTATCAGCTGGTGATTGGTCACGAAGGAAAGTTGGGTGAAGGAAATGGATCGGGAGGCTATCCTGGCGGCAGTGGAAGCCGCTGGAGTGGTGGGTGCAGGGGGCGCCGGTTTTCCCACACATGTGAAACTAAAGACAGCTTGTGAAGTCTTAATCGTCAACGGAGCCGAATGTGAGCCGCTGCTCCAGGTTGATCGGGAGCTTCTCCATCACCAGCTGCCGGAGGTGTTGGAGGGCATTGCCGCTGCCCGGCAAGCGGTGGGAGCAAAGCGGGTTTACTTGGCTGTGAAAGGCAAGTACGATTCGTTGATCAGGAGAATAGAGCAAAAGGTGTCCTCCCGGTCCTGGCTGAAGGTTGCCCCTCTGCCCGATGTTTACCCCATCGGGGATGAACACCTCCTTGTCTACCAAGTACTGGGGCGGAGGGTTCCTCCCCGGGGAATTCCCCTACAGGTCGGGGTAGCGGTCCTCAATGAAGAGACTTTGTACAATATCGCCACGGCCCTGGCCGGGGAATGTGTCAC
>JAAZHE010000113.1 GCA_012510855.1 Bacillota bacterium
ATCCCACCTTCGGCACCATCTCTCTGTGAAAGTTGATCCCCGGCGATTGCCGGGGATTTTTCTTTCGGGCAGCTGCCTTGTGGCTGCTGCTTTTTGATTATCCTTGGGCCTCTGATGTGTGCTGCAGACCGAGCAGTATAGCCGCTGTCTCTCAATAGAATGACTTTCTGAGCTCCATGGGCCACGTTATTGGCAGGGATCTTGTCCGGATGCGTGGAACAACTAGTTAAACATTAACTGGGAATAAAGAACCAATTCGGGAAGTGAAATGGGGATGCAAAACGAGAAAAGAGTCCTAACGACTTTAGTACTTGCCCTAGCTGTCGTGGTCCTGGGTGCTTTTTTTGTGAGCGGCTACCTCTTAGACTACTTTGCCGGCCCAGGCTCATCCTCTTCCATTGAGGCGGATGATCTTGAACACCTTCAAGTAAGTGTAGCCGCAGTCCAAGCGGAACTATCCCGCCTATCTAAGCTGTCTGAGGAGCTGCTGGAGCGTCAAGCTGAGCTTCTTTCCTTGACTTCTTCTCTTGCACAGAAGGAACCCCAAGCTCCAGAGGAGCAGGTTGAGCAGCTCGGGCAGGTTGAGCAGGCTGCAGAGGCTGCTCCACGGACAATAGAACTACGTATGATGAGAGGTGACACCATCTGGGCTTTTCTACACCGCTTGGGTATGCAGCCTGATGCCCAGTTAGTTGAGAACGTCCTTAGACTCAACGGCTTCAGCGATGCCAGGCGTATACCAGCGGGTACTTACATACGTATTCCACTCCAAGATACCACTTCCAGCCGTGAGGAGACGAATTGACCATGTCAAAGGACGTACACAATCACACTAATATAATCCACTATTCGGTGCTGGGTCTCGGAGTCGGACTCTTAGCCATTGCCATTGTCTGTTTGACCATTACCCTGGTCAATGTCCATAACTTCCAACGTTCTCTGGCTCACATCTTGCTTGCCGGCTCCTTGGCCCTACTGCTTTTTGCTCCGTTTCTGATTGTCTGGTCGTACACTATCCTGTGGTTCAGCCCGACCAGTGAAGCTGCCTCCCGTTCAGACATAACAGCCCCTGGCCAGGAGGTGCAACCCGTGACCGTAGATGTTCAAGGAGCCCAACCTGAAAAGGAAGATGTCGCAGTCGCTCCGGGCCAGGCAGAGTTGGTGCAGCGCCTTTCCCAGCAGCTGGAGCTGCTGCAAAAACTCCAGACTGAGCAAGAAAAGCAGCTCTTAGAGGCCAGGGTGGCCCTAACTAACCGGGAAGCAATGCTTACCGATTGGCAGGATCGGGCCATGGAAATGTTTCGCCTGATGGAGCGGATCCTGGCCGGCGGCGAGAGGTTGAATGAGGGCTATCGGCGGGCAGTCCAGGATCTTTTGAAGAGGTACACCAGGCTCATGGAACCATTAGGGATCTCACCCATCATACCAGAACCGGGTGAACCCTTTGATGAACTGCTGCATAGCCCTTGCAATGTGGAGCTCAGTGAAGATGTGCCTGCAGACCATGTAATTCGCTGTATAAGCTGGGGATTTGTGGTAAACGGACAGGTCCAGATTCCAGCTGAAGTAGTAATTGCTGCAGATCAAGAGGAGGACTGACATGAGTCAACAGGGTTTTACTGTGGGAATCGATTTAGGAACGACCACGTCTTTGGTGGGGGTATTTCGGGGAGGCAAGCCGGAATTGATTCTGGATCCTAACTCCACCACCAGATCGCCCATTGTTCCCTCTTTGGTCGCCATGGATAGTAGGGGCAGGCTGGTGGTTGGCGAGCGAGCCCGGACTCTAGTTAACAAAGGACAGGGCGTGCGGGAAGTAAAACGGAAAATGGAAACCGGAGAGAAAGTAAAGCTTGGCGATGAGTCTTATCGGCCGGAGGAAATCTCCGCTCTCATATTAAAGCACCTCAAGGCCAATGCTGAACTTTACCTAAATGGTCCCGTCACTGATGTAGTGCTGTCTGTACCGGCTCTTTTCACCCAGACGGGCATATTCAACACCAAGCAGGCTGGAGAGCTGGCAGGGCTCAATGTGCTGCATGTGATGAGTGAACCAACGGCAGCCGCCCTTGCCTTCGGCATCGATCATATGGATGTTGATGAAAAGATTATGGTGTTTGATTTCGGAGGCGGGACTTTAGATATCAGCATAGTGGAACTAGTCGATGGGGTAATCGATGTGACCAGTGCCTTCGGCGATACCACTCTGGGCGGAAAGGATTTTGACGAGGCCTTAGTGGAACTGATCCTGGCCAAGTTTAGAGCAGAGTGCGGCGATGATGTGGAGATAACTGAGACTGCTTTTCATCAGCTGAAGTCTGCCGCCGAAACGTGTAAGATCCAGCTGTCAAGTGATGACACAGGTTTTGTAGAGCTGTTGAGCTTCGGGCTGCAGGATGGGTTTCCAGTAGATCTGGAGGTGGAGGTGAGCCGGGATGAGTTCAATCAAGAAACGGCACATTTGTTGGAGCGGGCTCGAACCTGTGTTTATAAGGCCCTAGAGCCTAAGAACCTGAGACCTGAGATGATCCATCGGGTCCTATTAGTTGGTGGTACCACCTACATACCCGCTGTCCGGGAAATGCTGGAGGAGATTTTCCCCAGCCGAGTGCGGGCAGATGTCCCCCCCGACCTAGCGGTAGCTATGGGCACCACTATCCGCTCCGCCATGCTAACAGGGCAGACGGACCCCAGTAAAGATATCTTGATTGTAGACAGTTGGGCCCACGGCTTGGGAGTAGAGGTCCTCACCTTCAGGGACAACCAACCCGAGAAGGCATACAGCCCTCTAATGGAACCGAACACGGTGATACCTTACTCGGTAAAGCGCCGGTATTCACTAGTCCATTTTGAACAAAACGAAGTAGAAGTGAAAGTGCGGCAGACTACTGTCCGCAACGCCTACTTTCTAGAAGATACTGTCGATACCGGTATCTCAGGGGTAATCACCGATATTCCCACATCTGCCACCGGCGTTCCCCATGATGTAGAGATTGAGTTTTCAGTTAATGTAGACAAACTGATCAACTTAACCGCAACCATCCCCGCGACTGGACAGGAACTTAAGCTGGAGTTTAACCTGACTGACCTTCAGCTGAATACCCAGGAGCAGGTGACGGCCGCCAAGCGACGGGTGGATGAGCTGTGGTCCAAAGCAAGGAGGTAGGACCGTGGACAACCACTACGTTACCCTGGGAGTGCCGGTACATGCTGCTCCTGAGGACATCCGCAAAGCCTATTTTCGCCTAATCCGCCGTTTTCCTCCGGAGACCCATCCTGAGGAATTCCAGAGGATCCGGACGGCCTATGAAGTACTCAGCGATCCCGTGGCCAAGCAGCGCTACGATGCGTTTCTTAAGCAAGGCAGCCGTATTAATGAACTGCTGGAGGCAGCGGCCCTGCATGAGGCCCAGGAGGATTGGTACGGAGCGGTAGAGGTCTTTCTAAAGCTGCTGCAATTCCTTCCTGAGGATCCCGATTTATCACTGCGCCTAGGTGAGTGCTATCTTAGGCTGCATTCATATAAGAAAGCTGCGGAGATTTTTGAGAAGCTGGTCAAAAAAGACGATCAGGAGTTTGCCAACTGGTTCGGTCTGGGCCGGGCTTATCTTGGTCAGGCGGTGAATGAAGAGGAAAGAACTACTCGATTTGCCCTGCTGACAGAAGCACGGGATGCTTTTGGGCGGGCACAAAGGCTAGAGCCTAAGGAAAGGGCTGTTTACTCCCTCCTGGGTACCGTATATGAAATTCAAGGCGACTTCTCCTCCAGCATAGTCTGCCTGAAACAGGGGATAGCAGCCAACGGAGCTCCATCTTTTGGGGATCTGGGGCTCCTAATTCAGCTTTGTGGCGTTCTTTTGGTGAGAAATCAGTTGGGAGAGGCTAAAGAATATTTCGGACAGATCGCTGAGATAGCTGTTTCGGATCCATATCAGCGGAGCTATGCTGCCCAAAGACTGGTCAGGGAAGCGGCCAGGTGGACGGAGAATTATAGATATGATCTGGCGGTGCCCTATGTGGAACAGGCCAACCGCCTCTCTCCAGAGGACTTTGGCCGCGATTCAGTGGATTGGCTGGCGGACATGGCCGCTAGCATTGCTGCCCTGGAAAAGATCAAGTACGCGTATATTCCGCCCATCTACGAATTGTCCCGGTTTATCATTCACGAGCACCACATGTGCGGTCAAGGTGAGGAGCTCTCCGAATCCAGGCGAATAGAATTCCGGGATGCCCTGGTTGAAGACCTGCTTCAGTACAGCCCCCAGGAGCTTCTCTCCAATCTAGAGCGCCTCCGACAGGAGTACCCTGCTTTGATTCGTTTGGACGGAGGCTGGTTTTCGTCTCTAGAGACATTGTGCCGGGAAGAACTGGACCGACAGAGAACTGCAGGGTCGAAGTCCCACTCGCATGTTACCGCTGCAACTGCCTCCTCAACCCAGACCGGTTCCTACTCATCTAGGCAAGCCGCGGCATCCCCATCCCGCTCCAGCGGTGGCGGTAAGGCAGTGGGAGCGGTGGTGGGCGGTGTCATCGGTGCTGCTGTGGGTGGCCCTATAGGAGCCATTATCGGTGCCTGGCTCGGGAGCAGCTTGGGTGGTGATTGATGAGCAAGTCAACTAATCTGCCTGATCACAAGGAGGCCATGCCGGTGCTGAAAGAGGTCAGACCCACCCCTGAACAGGAGAGGTTCGTCCAGTCAGTACACGATAGTATACTCCTTCACGCTTGTGTGGGAACAGGCAAGACTTTTGCCCTCGCCAACCGAGCTGCCGAAGCCATCCGTCGCGGGATTCCTCCAGAACGTATTCTATGCGTCACCTTTACTAACCGAGCTGCGCAGGAAATGCGCGACCGGGTAGCCCTGTACTGTCCTCAAGACAGCCATAGGATAGTAATTAGAACCTTTCACGGCTTGTGTGCTTGGATCTTGCGCCTTCGGGCACGGCAGTTGGGCATTCCCCAAGACTTCAGCATTATCGATGAAGACGATGCCCAGGAGATCATCACCCACCTAAAGCTACCGGAGCGGACAGGGATGAAAGCGTCCGAGATTTACCACCTTCTGCAAGACCTCAAGATCCACAGGCATTCTAAGAATGGGGAGAGTAGGTCTTATGTCAATGGGAAGCGGCTCCAGGAGATTTATGACCATTACCAGTCAGAGCTGGTCGCCTATCGGGGTTTAGATTTCGGAGATCTGATTGCCTTAACCCATCAGGCTTTTTCTCCGGGAGGTCCGCTAAACCAAGAGTGGAGCCAGCGTTTTGATCTAGTGCAGGTGGATGAAATGCAGGATACCCACCTAGTTGAGTACGACATCGTAGCTCATCTGGCTCGCCGCTCCCAGAACCTGGTACTGGCAGGGGACTTTGATCAGACTATTTACGAATGGCGGGGGTCAAATCCCCAAAAGGTTTTGTCCCAGTTCAAGAAGGATTTTCCCAGATACAAGGAGATGACCTTCACTTTTAATTTCCGGGCAACTAGAACACTGATTGCTGCTGCCCAGGCGGTGGTTACCTCTCTGAGCAATATCAAGCCCCAGCCGGCAGTGTCTTCTGTTCAAGGCCAACCCATAGTCGTGCATCGGGCCCGGACAGAAGAGGGGGAAGCTAACTGGATCGCTTCGCAGATCAGAATCTTGCACCAGCAGGGGACGGCCTACGACAGGATCGGAGTGCTCTGCCGTTCCAACAAGCGGGCCCAGGTTATCTCACGTGCTTTAGAAAGGCGTAGGATTCCCCATCTGACTGTGGAAACCTACGAGTTCTTTCGAAGGCAGGAGGTCAAAGACTGCCTGGCCTATCTGCGGATGCTCCTGAACCCAGAGGACAGCGTGAGTTTGCGCAGGGTTCTCCGCAGACCGCCTCGGGGCATAGGCGAGCGGACCCTCCAACGCATAGAGGAAAGTGCTGGGGTGGGCCTACGTCTGCCGGACCTCTTGAACCCAGCAGCATTGGAAACCGGCGACCCCTTTGCCCCCTTACTCATGGCTTTAGAGTACGGCACTGTGATCGTATTTGACTGCGAGACTACGGGAATTGATCCAGCTGTAGATGAGATCATCGAGATTGCCGCGTACAAAATCCACCGGGGTCAACTGGTGGATACTTTCCACCGCTATATTACCCCGAGCAGAAGCGTGGGACATAGCGTGCATGTGCACGGCCTGACCGATGAATTCTTGGCGGAGCAGGGGAAGGCCCCCCAGATTGTGCTGCAGGAGTTTCAGAGCTTTATCGGGGAGGGCCTCCTTGTAGGCCACAATGTAGTCTTTGATCTGCGGATGTTGGAAGCCGCGTGCCACCGGCACGGGATACCCTTCCAGCGGGATAGCTGGGTAGATACCCTTTCTTTGGCCCGGCGCTTTGTGCAGAGCGACACCTACAAGCTGGGGGATTTGGCAGACCTCCTGGGTTTGGCCCAAAGACCAACCCATAGAGCCCTAGATGATGTGGGCGCTACCTGGGAGCTGCTGAAATATATAGTGCCCAAAACTAAGCAGGGTGCCCAGAAGCGTCGGGAGATGGTGCAGGCCGTTGCCCATGCCTTTTGGCCCCTGGCGGAGCAGATCAGCCACTGGCAGGGACTGGTGCAGAAATTGAGGCCCCATCAGCTCCTTACCTGGGTCCTAAGTGAGAGCGGCCTGCTGGAATACTATAAGAGAGAAGAGAAGCGGATGAACAACATCCAGGAGCTGCTCAAGACAGCCCAGGAACTTGACGACCCCAAGCTGCCCCCTGCCACTGCGCTCGAGTCCTTTACCAGCTTTGCCGCCTTAGCCCGCAACATAGACCGTGTTGACCGGGCGGAACGGGTGACAGTAATCACTGTCCACCAGGCCAAAGGCTTAGAATTTGATGTGGTGTTTATGGCGGGGTTGTCCCACGATGAATTCCCCCATTATCTATCCATGAAAGAGGGCAGAGAAGAGGAGGAAAAAAGACTCTTTTATGTGGGAATTACCAGGGCTAAACAGCGGCTGTTTATGAGCTATCATCAGTTGACCGATAAGGGATATAGCCGTGTCCCCAGCCGCTATCTGGACTTGATTCCCAACACTATTGAGGCAAGGAGCGGCTGATCTGCCGCTGGTGCACGGCGGTTTCCGTGTTACGGGCTCCAGGCCTAATTCTCAACATTGAGTCGAATGCGATGGGACTGAAAGCATGTCCCAGCAGTTGACGCTGTCTAGGAGATCGCGACTCATGGGTAGAATAACCATGGGTCGTAGTAGGGGGGGAGCATATGGATTTTTCTATCCGCAAGATCGAATCAAGTGATACCAGTGTTCTCAAAGAGATGCTGTACCATGCCATCTTTGTTCCAGAAGGGGCACCTAAGCCTGCCCCGGACATCGTGGAACAGCCGGAACTAAAGAGATACATTGTCGGCTGGCGGTATCCGGAGGACATGGGCTTTGTTGCTGTGGCAGATCAGAGGGTGATCGGGGCAGCTTGGACCCGTCGATGGAGTTCGGACAATCCGGGGTATGGGTTTGTGGATGAGCATACACCAGAGCTAAGTATAGCAGTACTGCCTGGTTATCGAGGGCAGGGGATTGGAACAAAGCTGCTTGCACGGCTGTTCCAGGAGCTACAAGACTTAGGGGTTAAGTCAGTCTCCTTGAGTGTTGATCTTAGAAATCCAGCAGTACGTCTCTACGAGAGATTCGGTTTTACCATTGCTGAAGTCAAAGGTACATCCTGTGTGATGCAGTGTCGGTTATCTTGAATGAGGAAGGCAAATAATAATTAATGGCAAGGAGGAAAGCTTTGAGGTGGCTTGGGGGATTTCATCAGGCTGGAGTTTCGCTTTAGCGTAGCCTGTCAAGGCCGTCTCGCTCAATCCTGCGTAACCATTGCCAACAGTGTAACAAGAAAGGGTTTTTACCCGATTTAGAGAAATTATTTGTAGTCTGGTATCAACCAAGCTGCCTTGGAAAGGGATGGTCGGTATGGCAAAAATCGGTATTGTGGTCGGGAGCCTACGCAAAGAATCTTTTTCCAAGAAGATCGCCAGCAATGTAGCCAAACTGTTTCCGGATAGCTGTACAACTGAGATAGTCGACATTGGCAATCTCCCCTTGTACACCGAGGAGTATGATGAGAACCCTCCAGCTGAATATACAGCCTTTCGCTCTAGGGTGCGGAGCTTTGACGCCATTTTATTCGTCACCCCCGAGTATAACCGTTCTATACCCGGTGTCTTAAAAAACGCCATTGATGTTGGTTCCAGACCTTACGGTCAAAGCGTTTGGGCTGGCAAACCGGCGGCAATCATCAGCCAATCTATTGGCAACATCGGTGGCTTTGGAGCCAACCACCATCTTCGTCAAATACTAACTTTTCTTGACATGCCGATACTGCAGCAGCCAGAGGCATATTTGGCCAACTCACCAAGTCTTTTTGACGAAAATGGGGAGATTAAGAAGCAGGATACAGTTCAATTTCTCCAATCCTTTGTGGACGCCTTTGTGGCCTTAATCCAACGATACAAAGGGTAAGAAGACGCAGCACGGAGCAATAAAGATAAGAGCTTCTGCAGTGTTTATCTGCGGAAGCTCTTACAATCTACGGGCTGGTTCTTTGGCCCTCAAGTGCTGCTCCAACTGAGCAGAAATACGTACATAAGCAAATATAGGTACTCGGACTGAGGGGCTCTTGAAAGACTCAGGAGGCAAGTGTGGGGACCCGAGTCTACGCGCCTTTTTCCGATTGTTTGTTGGAATACATTAAGGAGTCAATGAGTCTCTTAAACTCCGCCAGTGTCATACCACCCTCTAGATCGTATACCGCGTAACCCATGCTAACAGATAGTTTATATGGCCGAGAGTTGGTCTCATTGAACTCCGCAAGACAATTCTTGATTCTCTCCGCCAGCTCTACAAGCTCAGCCTCGCTGGCAATGTCGGATATGATGCAGAACTCATCTCCCCCGATCCGGGCAATGAAATCTGTCTCTCCTATACACGAAGAGAAAAGCCTTGCTGCAGTCCGTAGGGCGTCATCTCCCGTGTCGTGGCCGAAAACGTCATTAATAGCTTTAAAGTCGTCCAGATCCATCATAATGGCTGAAAATGTCTTTCCTTCGCGACTCAGGTCAATTATCTGCTGCAAATATAGGTCGAACTTCTTGCGGTTGTTGATACCCGTCAGGTAATCAGTGTAGATATCTTGATCTTGAAGATTGAGGAGCACGATTAAGAAGGAGATTACTACACTGGGAAGCACAAAAGACATTCCGTAAAGCGCGTATTGTAACGCTATGCCCGTGACGGGGGGTACTATGAAAAGCGCCAAGGTACGAAAATTGCCCCGCTCAATCCTTTGTCGGTGTACTAACAGAAAAACCAGGGAAACCAACAGAATGAGACCAATGATCAGTACAGAGACCCAGAACAGAGGCCCACGGTGATAGACATTGCTAGAGTCGATATAATACAACCACCCGGTAAAAGGTGTCGATAATATCAAGAACACATGCACCGCATAGAGTGCAAAGAGGAAGCCTAGGACTCTCCGGTCCACTGGTTCTTGAGGAAGCACAATAGAGTGTACGTACACCACCCACAGGGATGGCAAGACCGGATTAAGCAGGAAAACTAAGAAGTTCCCTATTTGATTAGTTGCCCTGTAGATCCAGGGCCCATCGCCGTCAAACCTGCTCATGATGTCAAGAAAAAGTAAAAGCATGGTAACCCATAGCATGCCATTGAAGATTTTGCGCTGCATCGAGTCACGGGTGTCTTGCTTGCGAGAATGATGATAAATCACTAGGAGCAGGATCACAGAATATATATTGAGCACTGTGTTGTGTATCAGATCCAATACCCTCATTCTCCTCTTTTTCTGCCTAGTGAAACGAGTATGGCCATAACCGAGAGCGGGCTTTTCAAGCGTGGAGAAGCAATATCCCTTGAGAAGCTATCTAACGAACCACGGAATTTTTTGACCCCTATATTACTATTCTGTCATGGCATGTTGCCTATTGCAACATATTGGAGAAAATATGGGCTTAGGGGACAAAAATCCTCGGCGTTTGAACTCAGGCAAAGGAAACCCCCATCGGAAGGAGGCTTTCAGATGGGGGTGGTTGCTTGTCTTAGACCCGTAAGTCTCGTTTAAGATCTAATAGCTAACGCCTGCCGGCGAGAGAAAACCTCTCCCAGACGTCCTGAGAGCGGTTCATTCACCTGCCCCCTATTTGAGGACGGTCTGCAAATTCACCGGATTGCCGTCCTCTGTCTGCCAAACCCCAACTCTTAGCGCAATATAGCTTACCGCTGTGTCAGCTTTAAGGGTAGCAGCTGTGATCCGATCTGAGAAGCCGATTTCTAGCTCAAGACATGTAGCTCCCCTTTCTCTAAAGCGCCGGAATTCCTGCTCTAAGTCTCTGCTATCTGCAGGGATCTTAACCACCAGTATCGGTCCATAACCGCCTTCTCGGTTAACAATGGAAGCAACAGCATCAGCGTTGTGGAGCAGTTGTCCTTCTGGAAGGGTTCCAGCCACCTGGGAGAGGCTGACAGTCCCTTCGGGATAGATGATATAATCCTTCACTCGGTACTTGGGTGCAAAGCGTCCTTCAAGGTAAGTAGGAGTATAGCTGAAGTGGTACTGCCATGTAATCCCACCAATGGTGCGGACGTAGACATCATCTCCCTGCTCGAGGGGAGCCATATCGGCAATCCTCGCCCACTCATCAGGGGTGAAATAGGCATAACGCACACCTGCCCCGTAGTCGATCACCCGAATGTAATGGGGTTCTCCCAGTTCCTTGTAGATTTCACTTGGAGTCATACTTAAAAATCCCTTTTCTTCTGGAGCTGCTGCTGCCAATGTCTCAAGACAGCCGCTCCAGAAAAAAACTGCCGCCACAAGTATTGCCAGCCATTGTATGGATCTTTGCTTATACATCAATGTAAACCCCTCCAAAGTCTGATATGTATAACCGTGTGGTTGAGCACATCTGTAATGACTATCACCTATTGATGCTACGTCTGTAGTCCATTACGGCATTTTCTCATCATTTAACCTAAAGTAAATTTGAACCGTTACCCAGGTCCCATCTCTTGCAGTAGTCTCCGAATATGGAGTGAAAAGCCACTCCTTGACTGCCTCCAGTGCTGAGTTATCTAGATCCCATCTGCCTGAACTCTCAGCGATGACTACTTCTTGGGGAACACCATCGGGGTTGACCCTGACCCAGAGTCTAGTTGCTCCCTCTTTTCCCTGCCGTAAAGCCGCCTGAGGATACTGGGGCTTTACGTACCTGATGACCTCCAAGCTCGCCGGCGATAGCTGAGCCCGTTCGGGGTTATTGTCAAGATCTACTCCACCTGCAGTCTCCAACTCCCTTGCGGGGTGGGGTAGGGGAGGCAGAGCCGCCGGCGATAGTATTCTATCTAAGTCGGCTTTTGCAACCTGTGCCAGTACATCCTCAGATACCATCGCCTTGTGAGGTTGAGACGGGTTCATTCCTGCGTCAATCCTCTCTGCTGGCGGCACAGACTCCGCCCTTGTCGGTGCCGTGTTGAGCCCTTCCACCGCAACCTGTGGTGCAACAATTGTCGCCGACCGAGGGACTTCTGCCGGGATTCTGACCTCGGGAACCTCTGCTGTATCTGCACCTTTGTTCTGGGGCAGGCCATCAGTATGGGTCAAATCTGATGGCATCGTTCCAGCCCGTCTAGAGTCAGCGGCCAGGGCCCTTTCAGACCCATAGCTATGTCCAGATAACTGCGTAATGCCGCCTTTGGAAGGAAAGCGTCCGGAAAGCGCCATACCCGATGCCGTACCAATGTGGGACAGGGCAGCAGTCTCTCTGCTCCCTGCCCCTTGATCTGAAGACAGTAGAGGTTGGACGTCGCCGATTATATGTTCATGGGTATGGGTTAGCGCCGCTACAGCCGGTTGTACGGACCGCTCTTGGGCCGCTCCCCGGTTGTAACTATATTTGGGCCTCATTTCTTTTGGGTGAGGCTGGGAAGGCGGCTGCGGGTTTGGATCAGCAGCCAGTACCGGCGACTCTCTTCCTGCTGCTGTCGGGTTTCCTTCTCGAATCTCCCGTGCCATGGCGATGGTGGCGGGAGATTGAGAAACCGTTGGTACGGTCTCAACTGCACCATGCGGCAGACTGCCAGGAATATCCTGGATTGCCGGCTGCGGCAAAATCTGAGTAATGTCTTGGTCTACAAGCTGCCACGTGGTCTGATGAGTCATTTCCGATTTGGGTTCAGGCACGATTTCTTGCGGTCGGGAGACCGCCCACTGGGGAGTCTCAGGCATTAGCGGTGGCATCTTACGGTCAAGCGGCGGTGTTGCCATGGGTATAGGCTCCTCAGGTAGAGCCTTGTCCACGATAGGAACTGAATGCTCACCAACTGGCTCCACCAAAACCTCGCGGGCAGGTCTTGGTACGCGATCGATGGGCAATGGAGTCCGTTCCCAATTGGGTCGTTCCATTGGCTGTCTGGTCGGTGTTAATCCTGGTGTTACAGCAGGGCTCTTTTGCAGTGTGATCCTCGGCCCGCTGTGCCACTGGGTTCTTAATGGCTTTGTTTGAGAAGGCATGGGCTCTGGCTGCGCAAAGAAACGTCCACCCGCCACCACTAAGAAGAATACGTGGAATAGAAGAGATAGCCCTAAACAGCGCTTGAGGAGCTGTCTGTTAACAGTGGTTTTTTCCATTGCCCTTGCCCCGCTTGCGCAGTCCATTTACAGTTCTCCTCCGAGCCGATGTACAGCAAACCCAATGTTTTCAATGCCAAGTAATCGGATTTCGTCCATGAGACCCATGATCACCGCGAACTCTGCTTTGGCATCTGCGAAGATGAAAGCTTCAGAAAACCCACCATCCTCAAGTGCCTGTCTTAGCTCTTGTCTGAACAGGTCCATTGCCACCGGCTTATTGTCAAGGTAGACCAGCCCATTTTGGGAGACGAAGAGCACTAAAGAGGCCCCCCTGGGATCAGTGCCGCTATAGGCACCGGGCAGTTGGATGGCTACCTCTGCTGGTTGAGCTATTGTTCCCGCGCTGAAGATGGCGAAAACCAATAGCTGAAAAACTATATCTATGAGAGGAGCCATACTAATTCTGGGCTGCCTGCGCCGGGGTCGGTACACGGTGTCTCCCTCTTTTCTGCAAGAGATCCTGCAGTTCCATCCCACAGGTTTGGCTTTCAAGAGCTAATCTGTCTATCTGCTTGGTTAGGTAATGGTACACAGCCAAATTGAAAATAGCCACCATTAAGCCCGCTGCCGTGGTAATTAGCGCTTCCGATATTCCTCCAGCCAGCAGCATTGGCTGCTGCATACCGTGTCTGGAAAAGACCGAAAAGGTATCAATCATACCGGTCACTGTGCCCAGTAGTCCCAACAGCGGAGCTAGATCTGCAGTCAAGGCAATAATGTCCATATGCTCTTCCAGTCTGGCAAATTCGGTTTGCTCTTTTTCCTCCATGCCTTGCTGAACCGTTTTGTTTCCAGAAATCCAAGCTGCCAGTCCGCCCTCAAGGACTGCAGCCACTGGCCCTTCGAAGGAGGCGGCCGCCCGTCGAGCGGCCTCAGGTCCTTCCTTCTCGAGGGTACAGGCGATCAAGTCCATCAGCGCCTGGTGGTCCTGGTCGGCTCTTCGTACATGATAGAAGCGCTCTAAGGCAAAGGCTAGGCTGATTGCAGACAATCCCAGGATGACTACCAGGACTGGTCCGCCTTTAATTAGTAAACCAGTCACCTGAATCCCACCACCTGTCATGCATCCTGTCCACCGGTTAACTAGAAAGAGTAGCTGAATCCTGCGCTGATCATCCGAGGCGGGGCGGGGTATCCTGCGCTGTCTTCGTATTCAGTATCAAAAAGGTTGCTAACCCGGCAGTGGAGCTGCCAGTCTGAGCCTAGTTCTTGCAGCAGATTCAGATTAGTGACAGTATAGGCTGGGAGTATCAGTCCTCCTTCAGCCGGTCTGTCACCTACATACAGGGTCTCCAGTGTACCTGAAAAACCCTTTGTATTAGTATAGGTAACCCCGGCCTGTGCCTTGTGGGAAGGAGCATATTCCAATGGCTGATTGTCATTCTTGACAGCATCCAGATAGGTATAGTTGAACTGAGCTGTCAACGCAGCAGTCAATGGATAAGCAACCTCTACCTCAATTCCTTGGACCTGAACAGCGTCTATGTTAACCACTTTCCAGACATACGGTTCCACTTCCGCCCAGTTTATCATGTTGGTTACATCCCGATGGAAGACTGCTGCCGAGAAACTGGTGTGATTATCTAACCAGTGCTGCCACCCCAGCTCATAGTTCTTAGCCGTCTCTGGCTTTAGTTCAGGATTTCCGTACATAGACCAGGTTTCTTCCCACCAATAGAGGTCATTGAACGTAGGAGCTCGAAATGCATTGCCCCAGGATGCATAGAGCTTGGTCCTGTCCCGCAACAGATAATTGAGACCGAGGCGACCGCAAAGGGAATCGCCGTGGCTGGAAAACCGGTCATACCGGCCGCTAATCACAATATCGAAACGGGGTGTTAAGCTGTAGATATCCTGGGCGTATACCCCCCAGTTGGTGCGTTCCTTAGGTTCTGCAAACTTGGTGCTGTTTACCCAGTTTTTCTCCCCCGCGACGCCGTATGTGAACAGATGCCGTGAGGTGGCCGGTATAGTGTTAATCTGCAAGTCCCAACCGGCTCTTTTCCCATTGTGTAGAGAATCATCGGTACCAAGATTATACATCTGTACACCATCGTAATATGTCCTGAGGGTCAGGTCAGACGATAGACTCAGAATCCGCTCATACCGGAAGTCCAGCGAGGTGTTCTTTCCCTCTCGCCAGCCTTCAGTGCCTGGCACACCAGGGTATGGAGGCACTTCCAAATCATAGTCTAAGTGTCTGACTCCCATGGAAATCTGCTCAGTAGCAGACAAGTCATGGTCTAGCCTTAGATGAAAATCCAGTTTCCTATAGCTGCTGTGTTCCTGGAAACTGTCAGTACTAGATCTGTTTGCTGTAAGATAATATCCGGTTAACCCAGAACGACCTGCGCTGGTAAATGTCGCGGAGCGGGTGCCGTATTCTCCAACATCGATGGTCACGGTATGGGACGGCTCCCCTTCGCCTGCTGCAGTGATGATGTTGACGACTCCAGCTACGGCATCTGCCCCGTACAAGGCAGATGCAGCACCTTTGATGATTTCGATCCGTTCAATGTTGTGAACAGGTATAGTAGATGCATCGACTCCTCCCGACCGGGCATCATTGATGGGGCGACCGTCCATCAGAACCAATGTTTGTGGGTTGGATGAACCCCTGATGAATATGCTGGCAGGGCTGCCCATCGTACCTGTGTCCTTTATGTACACACCGCTGACAGTTTTGAGCGCTTCACCCAGATTGGTCACCCCTGTTCGCTCCAGCTGGGCTCTGGTGAGCACTACCACGCTGGCGGGAGTCTCGGTGATGATTTGAGGGATACGGCTAGCAGTAACTACGATGGTAAAGACCTCATTGCTCAAGGCCAGATCGTTCTGGGGAAGGTCTTTTGCAGAGATAGAGGTGGATAGAATTAGGCTGAATAAGCATGCAAAAACAATCTTTTTTGTATATCCGTGATTACCAGCAGGAAAAGTATGAGACACGGCTGTACTCCTTTCAATTGGCTCTTTTCGTTGATTGATGTAGTCTACCCAGCGCGAAGCGACAAAAAATCCCAGCCACTTGCGCGACTGGGATTAACTAATAGCTATGATCACAGGGAAATAGATAAACGATCACATTTTCCCCATATCACCATCCCCTTTCGCGAAGGACTTCGGTGACTCGGATTAGGCAGGTCTCCTGGCTCCCGGTCATCACAGACCTTGCACCTTCCCCGCGTTGGTGCGAGTGGCCTACGCAAGGCTGTTCCCCGGTCACAGTGGCGCGTCCGCGTGGTTATCATCTTACGATGACCCCAACTTCCCTATTATCCTCTCGATGAGGCACCTAATCCGGATCGTATTTAGTTGTCAGGACAGCCCTTGCCTTCAACAGGTTGGCTGCATTGCCAGTATTTCACTGACGTCCCTATTGTATCTTGTCATGGGCTGGGCGTCAACCAACCACTGGCTTTTCCGTTACTATGCCTGTTTCTGGAATACAAGCGGTCAATTTGACATCCCCGGAGAGTTGTGGTAATTTATGAACACGACCCAACGATGCTGCGGTCGGCTGTCTACAACTTACCTTAAAGACTTCTATAAGTAACTGCATACTAGAACGCTGAATCCACCCTCCATGGGTGGAACGGGGGACCCGAGTTTTTGGGGTGAATCCTGTAAGTAATAACACAGGTAGGGCTATCCTGGGCCCGAATCCGTCAGCTAACTTCGTAAGCGTGAGAGGAAGTATGTGGTCTGGAGAATTCTGCTCTAAAAAACCACACGCTTGCGTTGTGGTTTTTTTCGTTGCGGTTTTTTCCTTGTTGCCCACTGATTGCCGCCTGAAAAATTGACGAAGGGAGAGGTTTGGCTGTGAGAAAAGATATGTTCGTTTTGTTGCTGGTCTTGATGGCTCTTCTTGGAAACGGCATTCTCGGTGAAGCGAAAACACTTGTCATTGGGATCCATGATGACCTTGCCACCTTGGATCCAGCCGATTTTAGCCATAGGCAGACGGAGATCATGCTCAGGCAGATTTATGAGGGAGTATCTACTTATACCCCTGCGCGGGAAATCCAATATGAGCTGGCAGAGAGCATCGAAGCTATCGATGATAAGACATATGAAATCCGGATCCGTAGAGGAGTCAAATTCCACGACGGGACACCATAAACCGCGCAGGATGTGGCCTTCAGTATCAACCGGCTGGTGAAGCCAGGTGCCATGGCTGGGAGGACCTCTCAGCGGCGGGGACTGATGGGACCAACCAAGGAAGCTGTGGTTGTCGATGATTACACCGTCCATGTAGAGCTGGAGAATCCCTGGCCCCTTTTCCCGAGATTCATTCCTTGGCAGATGATTGTTCCGCATACTGTGGGTGATGGGTACATTACCGAGCCGGTGGGCACGGGACCATTTGTGTTTGATGAGTGGGTAAGGGATAGCCACTTCAGCGTTATCGCCAATCCCAACTACTGGAGAGGTAGGCCCAACATCGATCGGGTGGTGTTTCGGGTCATTGGAGATGAATCGGCTCGCGTGTCGGCTCTTCGCGCCGGGGAAATTGATATTGCAACCATGGTCCCAGTGCACGAAATACCAGCTTTAGAAGCGACTCCAGGCATAGACGTAATGTCGGTTTTGGGTACCCGCAGCTACTTCCTGGAGATGAATGTCAATAAACCTCCGTTTAATGATATCCGGGTGCGGCAGGCAATGAACTACGCTGTGGATATTGATACCATAATCGAGGTCTTATATGAAGGAAGAGCCACCCGCATACCCTTTGTGCTTTCTCCTCAAGCCTTTGCGTACCATGATGGGCTGCCGTTCTTTGAATATAATCCCGAAAAAGCAATGCAGCTTCTGGCAGAGGCCGGGTATCCCAATGGTTTTGAATTTGAGCTGGATGTTGTGGACACCCATCGGTCTCGGGCAGAGATTTACCAGGCGATGTTGTCAGTAGTCGGGATTAATGCCAAGATCCGCACTTGGCCCACTGTCAGTGCCATGAGGGATGCCTGGATGCAGGCAAAGAATAAGCCGGTAAGGGAGCAGCGGGATGCTCTCCTCACCGACTGGGGCAATGCCTCCCTGGATCCCTTTGATATCATCATCCCCAAGTTTCATTCCGATGCGTCGGGACTGGGACGAAGCAACTATTCGGGCTATTCCAATCCAGAAGTTGACCGGCTCCTGGAATCAACCCTTACCAGCAGTTCCGATGAAGAGCGCCGGGCGGCTTTCTTGAAAGCCCAGGAAATTATCCATGCCGATGTGCCTATGGTATTTGAATTTGTGGCCCACGAGATCTATGGCGTTAGGAATCGGGTTAAGAACTTCCAACCTAGCCCTGACGGTAGACTCCATTTATGGTCTGTAGATATCGAATAGGAAAGGGTTTGCCGTTACAGTCTTGGGGCGGCACCTGCTGCTCCCAAGACTGTAACCGTGGGAGGAGGTTTTAAGTGGATAAGATCTTCCAGCGCCTGCTTCAGACTATTCCTGTCCTGATCGGGATCAGCCTAATCGTCTTCTCCTTGATGCATCTCACCCCCGGTGATCCTGTGGAAATCATGCTGGGTGAAGTCGGCTATGTGAGTCAGGAGGATATTGAACTGATGCGGGCTGAGCTTGGTTTGGATCGTCCTTTAATAGAACAATACTTTCGTTTCGTAGCTGGAATCCTGCGGGGAGATTGGGGTACCTCCCTGCGGGCCCGTGTATCAGTGAAAGAGCTGATTCTAGAGCGATTGCCTGCAACTATTGAGCTAACCTGTGCGGCCATCATTGTGTCTCTGATTATCGGTATACCGGCCGGTGTCCTGTCCGCTGTCCGCAGATACTCATGGCTGGATAAGCTCAGCACATTAGCTGCTTTGGTGGGAATTTCCATGCCCCAGTTTTGGCTGGGATTGACCCTGATCTTGATCTTTTCGGTGGGACTTCATCTCTTGCCGGGAGGGGTACGTCTGGCCTTTGACATACCTGCACCTCCAACCGTCACTGGGCTGCTCTTGGTAGATTCGCTCATTGCAGGCAACTGGGCAGCCTTCTGGGGGACTCTAAAGCACCTGGCCCTTCCGGCACTCACCTTAGGGGCGCCCATGTCAGCACTGACAATGCGGGTTACCAGGTCCAGCATGTTGGAGGTAATTCGGCAGGATTATGTTACCTTCGCGAGGGCAAAGGGCGTGAAAGAGATGGCGGTGATCATCAACCATGCTCTGCGGAATGCTTTAATCCCCATTGTGACTGTGGTGGCATTGAACATGGGTTCCCTTTTGGGGGGCAATATGATTGTGGAACGGATCTTCAGCTGGCCGGGGTTGGGACAGCTGGTGCTTGATTCCATTCGCACCTATGACTATCCGGTGGTACAGGTGTCTGTCATGATCTACGCCTTGACATATGTGGCGATGAACCTAATGGCCGATCTTCTATATATGCGTTTGAATCCCAGGGTGCGGATCTAGCGGGGAGGTGGTTGTTTGGATAGATACATGACTGGAGCCCAAGAATTTGTAATAACCGAGACACTGCAGCAAAAACTGGTACGGGTTTTTCGGAGAACCATCGCTAATGTTCAGGAATTCTGGCGCGTTTACCGCAAGAACCATTTGGCGGTAATCGGCGGCGTAGTTGTGCTGGTTTTCGTTCTTCTGGCGGTCTTTGCCCCTTGGGTTACCCCCCACGATCCGGTGGCACCCAATTTTAGAGCCATTCGCAAGCCGCCAGTCTGGATGAAAGATGGCAGCTGGACCTATCCCCTTGGTACCGACCACTTAGGCCGTGATATCTGGACGAGGATCGTCTACGGTGCCCGTGTATCATTATTTATCGGATTTGTCGTTGTGGGCTTTGCCACCGGGGTTGGCGTGATCCTCGGCCTTGTCTCAGGATATTACGGGGGCAGAGTCGATGCCGTGATTCAACGGGTGATTGATACGCTGCTGGCCTTCCCTTACTTGATTCTAGCTACGGCTTTGGTGGGAGTGTTGGGGCCGGGGCTGCGGAATATAGTGCTGGCTTTGCTGTATAAAGAATGGATCTACCCATGCCGAGTAGTCCGGGGCGAAGTGTTGGTAGCCAAGGAGCAGGAATACGTGGAAGCTGCCCGTACCGTTGGGGCAGGTAATCGCCACATAATGTTTAGGGAGATTTTGCCCAATGTTTTGGCTTCCACAATTGTTGTAGCGACACTGCGAGTTGGTTCTGTCATCCTCATGGAGGCTTCTTTGAGTTTCCTCGGCTTAGGAGTGGAGCCCCCGACACCAGCGTGGGGCTCAATGGTCGCAGAGGGCCGCCGTTTCATCAATACCGAATGGTGGATATCTACTCTGCCTGGTTTAGCTATCTTGTTGACTGTGCTGGGCATCAATTTGATGGGAGAAGGTTTACGGGATGCCCTTGATCCTAAGTTGAGGGAGTGAGCCTATGGGCAATTGGTTGCTGGAGGTAAGAGACCTGAAAACGTACTTCTATACCGACAACGGCGTTGCTATGGCCGTTGACGGCGTCAGTTTCTCCGTGGCTCATGGGGAAGCAGTGGGTATTGTCGGAGAATCGGGGTGCGGCAAGAGCGTCACTGCCCGCAGCATCATGCGGTTGGTTGATTATCCCGGCAAGATCGTTGGGGGACAGGTCCTCTTTAGGGGGGAAGACCTCTTAACAAAAAGCGAAAAAGAAATCCGACAGTTTCGGGGCAAGGAAATAGCCATGGTTTTCCAAGATCCATTGAGCACCTTAAACCCAGTTCTCACCGTAGGGGATCAAATAGTCGAAGCTATTGAACTTCATCACGGCAGCGGCAGCCTGTCCACTAGTTCACCCCTGGAGAGATTAAGCCCCTTTGCGCGGCGGAGAACGAGGGAAGAAGCCTGGAAGCGGGCATTGGAGATGATGGAGCAGGTGGGGATTCCGGCGCCTGAGCAGCGCATGGCAGAATATCCCCATCAGTTTAGCGGCGGAATGCGACAGAGGGTCATGATCGCCATTGCATTATCGTGCAATCCTGCCCTGTTAATTGCCGATGAACCCACCACTGCCTTAGATGTTACAGTTCAAGCTCAGATTCTAGAGTTGATGAAGGAGCTGCAGCAGAAGCTCAATATGGCGGTGATCTTGATCACCCATGATTTGGGTGTGGTGGCTGAGTTTTGCGATCGGGTAATCGTCATGTATGCTGGCAAAGTGGTGGAGGCTGGGCCCGTAGATGATATTCTATTCAACCCCCGGCACCCATATACCGCCGGTCTGTTAAGATCAATTCCCCGCATTGAAGACCGCCATCGTCCGATTCAGACTATACCTGGCGTGGTGCCGGAACTATATAACCTGCCCAGCGGCTGCCGTTTCCATACCAGATGTCCTTTGGCTGATGTCCAATGTGCCAAAGAGGATCCTCCGCTGGTGAACGTGTCCGATGGTCATCAAGTGAGCTGTTTGCAGGTCAGCACTTAGAAAGGAGGTTTGTGATGCTGAAACCCCTAGTTGAGGTAAGGAACCTCAAAGTGCATTTTCCCATAAAGCAGACTCTCAAGGAACGGCTAGCTGGAAAGCCTGCCCGCAGAGTCTGCGCAGTAGATGGTGTAGATCTGGAGATTTATCCCGGTGAAACCCTGGGTCTGGTGGGAGAAAGCGGTTGCGGCAAGTCCACCTTGGCCCGGGCTCTCCTGCGACTAGTGGAACCTACAGCTGGGCAGGTCATCTTTGACGGCAGAGATATTCTGAGACTATCTCCTGAAGAAATGAGGGCTCAACGCAAAAATATGCAGCTCATCTTTCAGGATCCCTATGCATCGCTCAATCCCAGACAGACAGTAGAGCAGATCATAGGTTTGCCCCTTATCTTGCATGGCACAGCTCCCGGCCAGGTGCGATCTAAAGTGAAGGCACTTCTTAAACGGGTGGGACTGCATGAAAGCTGCATCGACAGGTTTCCCCATCAATTCAGCGGGGGGCAGCGGCAGAGGATCGTGATCGCCAGGGCACTAGCCGTCAAACCCCAGTTCATCGTCGCCGATGAGGCGGTTTCAGCTTTGGATGTTTCCATCCAGGCTCAGATCATCAATCTCCTTAAAGAGCTGCAGCGGGACTTTAGGTTAACATATTTGTTCATTACCCACGATTTAAGTGTTGTCAGCTACATCAGTGACCGCATAGCGGTCATGTACCTGGGACAGATCGTGGAAATAGCAGAGACAGAGAAGCTGTTTACCAATCCGCTGCATCCTTATACAAAGGCTCTGCTTTCTGCCATTCCCCGGGTGGATCGGCAAAAGCGGGAGAGAATTATCCTCAAAGGCAATGTGCCCACCCCTGTGAACCCTCCTGCTGGATGCCGGTTCTACTCACGATGCTACTTACCGGAGAAGAACCAGGGTTGTCTAGTCGCACCTCGGCTCAGGGAAGTTGAACGGGGGCATTACGTGGCTTGTCACTGCGCGGCGTTGGAGTCTCCTTGGCTGACGCGGGGAGTCGGATAATTCAACTTTGCCCGTGCTTGGTCAAAGGTTTAGTTGCTGATCGGCTTTGCTGTCTTGCACAGTATGATATACTATTGTCCGTGGGTTTGAAGAAGGAAAGACAGCGAAGCTTGAAAGGATGACGACTTTGGAGCAAGACACGGGCAATTTGCAAATAAGGGCTCGGGACCAGGGAATTAGATTACTGCTGGATATTTTTACGACCTTTTGCCGGGTCGGTGCCTTTACCTTCGGCGGCGGATTAGCCATGCTTCCCCTCTTTGAAAGAGAAGTGATTGAAAAGAAGGGCTGGATCAAGCATGAGGATATCCTGGATATTTACGCGATCAGCCAGTCCCTGCCGGGGGTGATTGCTGTTAACGCCTCAACCTTTATCGGCTACCGCTTGGCTGGAGTGCCCGGGGCCGTGGCTGCCATAGCGGGAGTAATGACACCATCTTTGTTAATCATAATCGCCATTGCCAGCCTCTTTGTTCATTTCCGGGAGAATTTCTATGTAGCCAAGGCCTTTCGGGGGGTGAGGGCTGGAGTAGCAGCCTTGATTTTCCTGGCCGCATACCGGATCGGGAAGGCTACCCTAAAAGATGCGTTTACTTGGGTGGTAGCCGTCATAGCTTTTCTTGTGACTTTGCTATCCGACATTCACGTTATTTATATCATCCTTGCTGGAGCTTTGGTGGGCATTGCGGCATCTAAGCTGGGAACAGGGGGTGTTAGCCGATGATCTTCGCTCGGCTGTTTCTCAGTTTCTTTCGGCTAGGGCTGTTTACCATCGGTGGGGGCTACGCGATGCTGCCTTTAGTTCAAAAAGAAGTGCAGCGCTACGGTTGGATGACCCCCGAAGAGTTCATCGACATGATTGCCATTGCCGAGATGACGCCGGGGGCCATTGGGGTAAACACCGCCACCTTTGTGGGATTTAGGCAAGGGGGGCTCTTGGGGGCAGTGGTCGCCACCGCCGCTATAGCACTGCCGTCGCTGATTCTAGTTGTGGCAGTGTCCAAAGTCTTGGATAAATTCCGGGAGCACCCACTGGTTGCCGGGATGCTCCTCGGCATTCGTCCTGTGGTGGCGGGATTGATTGCTTCGTCGGCTTTGTTTATCGCCGAGGCTGCCTTTAGAAAAATCGGCACCACTGGATTATCTGGGATTGATCCCCTGGCAGTAGTTCTGGCGGTTGTCAGTGCTGTACTTGTGAGGCGTTTTAGAGCTCATCCCATAGCCATCATTGTAGGAGCCGGTATTGTGGGGTTAGTTATATTCTAACGGCGGGACCAAGGGACTATGCCCTGTGCCTTTAAATCGGCAGGAAAATTCGTTAGGAAAAGGGTATTCTAGGACATGCAGCATAGATGTGCCTTTTTTCACAGATAGACAGACAAGGTCAGACAAGCCTCTAATAGGGATTGGGCTGAAATCAAGGTCCAACCACATCCGGGGAGGTACGGCAAAACCAGAGCAGAATAATTAGTGCCATGAAAATTGCGACAGATGGGAATAAATGTTATAATAAGCCTGTCCTATACTTGTATTTGCGTGCGAGAGGACAAAGGGGGACAGGGCGTTGTCAGGCGTTAGCGTGGAGGTCGGATGCGCTCTTGGAGGAGCACTACTAGCAGGAATTTGGCTGATCATTTTCTGGAAACTGAGTCTTCACGGAAGATTCCCTGCCGCAGATCTTTCCTTGAAGGTAGGAGGCAGTTTACTAGCCGCAACCTATGTTCTGGAGTTGTTGGTGCTGATGGCTGGCAGCCAGGAGATCCCCCGAACGCTGCTCAAGATCGGGAGACAGGGATTGGCCTTCTTTCTTACTTTCAAAGGGCTTGTTTGGCTGAAGAAGTTGTATAAGGTTTGGGAGAACACCATTTCTGAAGCGGGAGTTGATTTTCTTACAGGGGTTGCTAACCGCAAGGTCCTTTCTGAGACTTTGGACCGCCTGTGTAAGAGCAAGCGGACCAGCGATGCACCTTTTTCAGTAGTATTGGTGGATCTTGATGGATTCAAACGGATTAACGATACCTACGGCCATCCGGCCGGGGATAGCTTTTTGCGGATGATGGCCAATATCATGAAAGAAGAGCTGAGGGATGGAGATTTGTTGGCCCGCTACGGGGGGGATGAGTTTGCTATTATAGTTAATCAAGCGACGGCTCAAGAAGCTGCTGTCTTGGTGCGAAGGTTGAAGGACCGAATCGCGAAGGCCGCCTGGCCGTTCCCCAGAATCGGCTTGAGCTGCGGCATAGCCGAGTTTCCTTCCGACGGCAATTCTTCCGCTGCCTTGCTGCGCATTGCTGATACCCGCATGTATGCCGACAAGCATCAACCTCAAGAAATAACAATAAATTAACGAAAGTGCAAAATATTTCAGTTGACTAAATCCCTTGGATCTTATAATATATTCTTAGGGTATCTAGGATCTGCAATGTTTCCCAAAGTTATCCCAAAAAATACACCGTAGGGCGGCTGAGAATGTAACAATTAAGAAAAAAATCTCAGCAAGGCCTTGCGGGAAAGTATACAGTGCTATATAATTGCGACTATATGAATCCCGTATGATAAGCGGAGCCGAATTTATAGATCGAGTTTTGGAGCCTTAAATAGACTGACGATTGGTTATCTACAAGGCTTTGTTGAAATGGAAACAAGAGACTTAGGGGAGCCAGTCTAAGTTTACTGCGCCGCTTAGCTGGGTGACCTAAGTCCATGTAATATATCTTTTATATATCTTCGAATGTCTCGTATTTGGGGCAAGATACGAGAAAATATTCGAACAACTATATCGGAGAAAGGACGGATTTTGAATGCTGCTCAATAGAATGCAGAATGTATCTCAAGTTTTGCAGAATGACGGCAGTGCAGTAGATTTTAATGATTTGGCTGAAGCACTGCGTCTTTCCTACGATAACACCAGTGTGTATATCATCAGCAAGAAGGGCAAAGTATTAGGTCACTCCTTGGAGGATGGCGTTGAGACCACTTCCTTTGATGAGGAGTGGATTGAGACCCTCCGGGTGCCCAACGATCTGAACTCGTCTTTGCTCAAGGTTGGAGCTCTCTCCTCTGGCAAGGAGCCCGGCGCCATGCTCGGTACTGATTGTGCTATGATCGTTCCCGTTGTCGGCGGCGGCCGTCGAGTTGGTACGCTCCTCTTTGTAAAGAGTAAGGGCGACTTCAATGAGGACGATGAAGTGATTGCCGAGTACGCTTCTACTGCCATTGGCATGATTATCTCTGTGGCCATTGATGAAGAATATGAGGCAGAGCTAGAGGAGCGGAGAATGGCCCGTTCCGCCATCAGAAGCCTGTCGTACTCTGAGATTATGGCTGTCCAGCATATCTTTGATGAGCTGGAAGGCGACGAAGGGCTCTTGGTTGCCAGCCGTATAGCTGATGAAGCCGGCATCACCCGCTCCGTGATTGTCAATGCCTTGCGGAAGCTGGCATCCGCCAATGTGATTGAGTCCAGATCCTTGGGAATGAAGGGCACTTACCTGCGGATCCTCAACAAGGAGATTCGGAGAGAGCTTGAGGCTCAACGCTATCCACAGATTAAGGATACCTCTGCTTTGAGAAAGCGTGCCTAGCATTAGTAGCTCTTGAAGACATAGAAAATGCTGTGGTGAGGGGGTCAGCCGTAGAGGCTGGCCCTTTTGCCGTGTTGATTACCTATCAGTGGCATCCGAAGGAAGCTGCCTGCCCTTATACAAAACCGGTCTACCGTGGCGGGTATTAAGCTCATCCATAAGGCGAGTGAGTCTTTCCCGGCGGGGATCGGAAAAGAGGGATGGCTGACCAAAGCCGGTCAGTTGCGAGACATACACTCCCAGGAGCCGTACAGGGCGCTGGCCTATATTATCCACCAGCAGCTTGTAGGCAGTATGAAAGATATCGTCATCGTTGTTCACAGGCTCCGGCAAAGAACTTGAGCGGGTGATGGTTGTAAAATCATCGTAGCGGAGCTTGAGTGTGATGGTTCTAGCCCACAGCCCATGCCGCCGCAGCCGGTAGCCCACCTCTGCGGTCAGGTCTGCCAAGACTTGCCGCAGCTTGGACATTGCTGCTATATCCTCAGCGAAGGTAGTTTCTCTGCCGAGGGATTTGGTCTCAGCCTCAGGTTCCACCGGACTGTGATCGATGCCCCTGGCCAATTGATATAAAGTATAACCTTGTTTGCCAAACTGTCTGACAAGTGTTTCTCGGGAGCAGCGCCTTAAATCTGCGATTGTGTATACCTGCCAGCTGGCCAACACTTCTGCCGTCTTTTGGCCAATGCCCCAGACCTTTTTGACCGGAAACTGCGCCAGCCAGTCCCAAACCTCTTGCGGCCTGACGACCACCAGGCCATCGGGTTTGCGGTAATCTGAGGCTAACTTGGCAACAAATTTGTTGGGGCCAATTCCAACTGAGGCAGTGAGAGAGACAGTTTCAAAGATTCTCCGCTTGATGGCCCGGCCCAAGTCTTCTAGGCTTTCGTAGAGGTGCTCACAACCTGTCATGTCCAGGAAGGCCTCGTCGATGGAGACAATCTCTACTACCGGAGAGAATTCGTAAAAGACCGAGCGGATCTGGCGAGACACAGCCGCGTATTTCTTATGGTTGCCGGGAATGAAGATCCCATGGGGACACAGCTTCACCGCTTGGGCGATGGGCATAGCGGAATGCACGCCGTATTTCCGGGCCTCATATGAACAGGTGGAGACAACGCCCCGCTTGCTGTCCCGGTGTCCTCCTACAATGACGGGTTTGCCCCTAAGCTCAGGGTTGTCACGCTGCTCAACGGCGGCGAAAAAGGAATCCATATCGACGTGCATAATTATCGCCATCCGCTCGCACCTCCCCTTGGTTCTATTATACCACCGGCCAGCCGCCATTGTTGACTCTGTGGACCCCGGGGCGTAGAAAGCCTGAGGAGACTGCGTAATTAGCTCTAGAATTCGGGAAGACTGATCTTGGCCGCCTTTCGGGGGCCGATTACTGCAAGTCCTACAGGGGGTGCGAATAGTGGGAGATGAGCGTTTCTTCAAAGATGATTTGCACGTAAAATATGGAGGTATGCGTTTTACTAAGCATGCATCTTCTGAGGAGATCAACCGGTTTGTCCGGGAGCTTTCTGCAAAGGAGAGGGAATCCCTGGCAATTGTTGTACGCAAACTGGAGCAAGCTGGACTTATTTCCTTAGATGGAGAACATACGATGACCATTGATGATGAGATGCAGGACCTGCAGGAACCAAATAAGTAGTACTAGAATGCAGAAAATGGGATGGGGGAATGGAGGGGAGGAGAGAAGTGCCGGAGCAGAACATAGAACTGGCCATTGCCTGTGCTTTGCAGTTTCCCGAAAGCGGATTTATGGAGGTCGATGAATCGTTACTGGAACTCAAGGCCTTAGCCCATACAGCGGGGGCACATGTGGTCGCGACCGTTATCCAGAGCAGGACCCGGCCCGACAATGCCACCTATATAGGTAGAGGTAAGCTCAAGGAGATCGATGAGCTGATCAATACCTACGGAGCACAGCTTGTGATTTTTGATGATGAGCTAACTCCAGCCCAACAGCGGAATTTGGAGGAAGCTTTGAATGCTAAGGTAATTGACCGTACTCAGCTCATCCTGGACATTTTTGCCCAGCGGGCCCGGACCAAGGAAGCGCAGCTTCAAGTAGAGCTTGCCCAGCAGCAGTATCTTCTGCCCCGGTTAGTTGGTAAGGGAACAGCTCTTTCCCGGCTTGGAGGCGGCATCGGTACCCGTGGTCCTGGAGAAACCAAGCTGGAAACGGACCGACGCCGGATCCGGCAGCGGATTGCCTACCTGCGGCGGGAAATCGATGAAATCCGGTCCCAACGCACTCTGCAGCGGAGGATCCGGCAGAAAAATGCAGTGCCGGTGGTAGCCTTGGTGGGATACACCAATGCCGGCAAATCCACCTTGCTGAACAGGTTGACAGGCGCGGGGGTTCTAGCTGAGGATAAGCTGTTCGCCACCTTGGATCCCACTATCCGCCGCTGGGAATTGCCAACATCTGGTCAGCCGGTCCTGTTTGTGGACACAGTGGGGTTCATCCGCAAGCTTCCCCATACTCTGGTGGCTGCCTTCCGGGCGACTCTGGAAGAGGTAATGGAAGCCGATGTTCTCATCCACGTCGTCGATGCCGCTGCCTATAATGCAGAGGCTCAAATGGAGGCTGTGCTCGAAGTTCTCGAGGAATTGGGATGGGCCGGTCAGCCGCTGATTACCGCGTTCAACAAGGTAGATACCTTTGATCGGCGGGCGGCGGTCTCCCATCTACTAGCGAAGACTCCCGATAGTGTTGCCATTTCCGCCTTAACAGGGATGGGCTTAGACGGGCTTTTCGACCTCTTGGAAAGAAAGCTGGGTGAGAGGCTGGTTTACGACACCTATGAGATCCCCTATGAGTACGGCAGCATAGCGGCGGCCATACGGGAGATGGGTCAGGTGGTGGAGGAAGAATATACCGAGACTGGGATCAGGATGCACGTAGGCCTGCCCAACGGCTCAGCCAGCCGCTGGGCCAAGTACCGGCTGCATTCCTCTAGATGACAGATGATCACTGAGACTGCAGTTGTGCTATAATATTGACCTAGGAGATTTCAGGGGAGGATAATATGTCAGAAAAGTGGCCGGTACAGCTCATTCAGCTGTCTCGGGCTTTCACCGTCGGCGTGGCCTACTACTCCGTGATCAACATTCCCAGCCTTACCTCATCCTTTGTTGCAATTTTCGTCGCCCTGCTTCTTTTTGATCTGATGATCTCATTGGAGCGGATCAGAGGCGGCTGGGATGTAGCTAAGAATGTAGTAAGGATAGTTGTACCCCACGTGGCAGGCACCGCCATGACTCTGGTTTACGGCTTGATGGTGGGCTGCATCTTTGCTGTACTGGTGCACTTAGGGCTGCCTGTTTCCCTCGGGGCAATTCTGACTGCGGGACTATCTTACTCTTTGACAGAACGGGTCCCGGGCCGGACCTCAAGTACAGTAGGGATAGTGGGGGGATTGGCAGTCTTTGACAAGACATACAAACTGGCGACCAGTATTGAGTTTTTTCCCGAGGTCGGACCGGTGATTGTAGCCACCATTTACGGGACTTTCTCAGCCCTGGTGATGGGATGGGCAATTGGACTGTTGTTTGGGGGACTAACCCGGCTGGTTCTGCCCCGGGGCTATCGGACTGTGAGAAGTTCCGCCTATAAGCTGCCTTTGATGCTGAGGCCCATTCAAGAGGTGCTGGATTTAGAAGACAATGATGGTGTACTAGTAAATGTTCAAGTAGCTGAGAACTCAGCGGTTGTCGGCAGTCCCATCGGTGCCCTGGACCTGGATCATAGGTATGGAGCCAGGATCTTGCGGATTGATCGTAAAGAGAGTAAGATCACCCTGCCGACAGGAGATGAAGTGCTGCAGGCAGAAGACGTTTTATTGGTTTATTTGGCGAAGTCCCGTCGGATAGAGCTCGAAAACCTATTCACGGCTGCTTCGCCGACAATGGTGTACGAGTTCCCAAAAGTGGAGATCGTACCTCAAGGAGAGCCGGAAGCACCAGTAGAGCCGGAAGTACGGGCAGACCTGGAAGCACAACCAGAGACGGAAGCTCAAGTAGAGATGGAATCTAGAGAGACGCAAGGGGAGCAGAGGGGGTAAATAGATGGGCCAGCGCTTTTCGTACGGCGGGCAGGCAGTTATTGAAGGAGTCATGATGCGAGGCCGAACTAACTTAGCTGTTGCTGTCCGCCGCAGCGACGGGATAGTTCTCCATGAGGAGAAGCTACGGCCGTGGGCCCAAAGGTATCCCATATTGGGCGTACCTTTTATACGGGGGTCAGTGGCTTTAATTGAGTCTTTGGCGATGGGAGTAAGGGCCTTGAGCTTTTCTGCCAGCCAGTTTGCTGAGGAAGAAGAGGCGGAGTTAACCACCAAGGATATGGTAATGACCATTGGTTTTGCTGTTTTACTCACCGTGGGATTGTTTATTGCCCTGCCGGCTTATGTAGTGCGGCTGGTGCAGGCACACATCAGCAGCAATGTACTGCTCAATATCGTAGAGGGTCTGATCAAAATCGGGTTTTTTCTGCTTTATATCCTCGGTATTTCTGCTATGGAGGATATTCGCCGGGTATTTGAATACCATGGGGCAGAACACAAGGCAATTAATTGCTACGAGGCTGGGGAACCACTGACTGTGGAGAATGTGGCAAAGTACACGACGGTACACCGCCGCTGTGGGACTAATTTTCTCCTCATAGTGTTTTTTACCAGTATATTCCTGTTTTCCTTTTTCGGTAGGCCCCCTTTCCTACAGCGGGTTCTGCTCCACATTGCTTTGCTCCCGGCAGTGGCTGGTATTGCCTATGAACTGATTCGTCTTGCTGGTAGGCCCAAGCGGCCCTGGCGGGTGGAAGTGATCATAGCACCCGGCCTGTTGCTTCAAATGCTGACCACCAGGGAACCGGATGCAGAGCAGATCGAGGTGGCCATCAAGGCACTGCAGGTAGTAGTAGAGAAGGATCAGGACAAGCTGGCAGCCGCTTTAGGAAGCCAATGTCATGCCGTGCATTAGTGCTGACGGGGGAATGTCAGCATAATATGCTGCCATTGGGATTTGCCCCAAAGTGTGTGACAGAGGCATTCAGACGGCGAGCTGCTGTTCAATCAGGTTTGCGGCAATGAGTGTGTGGCAAAGGCAGATCGCTAAGAAGGTCTGCTTTTTTGCTAGCCTTGAGAGAGTGAGGAGTCTTCTATGCTAGAGAAACTGGCAGGTATAGAGAAAAAATACGAAGAGTTAACCAGGAAACTAGGTGATCCGGAACTGCTCAATGATCCCCAGCGCTACGGGCAGGTTGCTAAGCAGCATGCTGAGCTGGAGGAGATAGTCAGCAAGTATCGGGAATACCTGCGGGTGGAACAGGAACTGCAGGATGCAGAGCAAATGCTGGCAGATGACCCCGACCCAGAGATGCGGGAACTGATCAGCGAGGAAATAGATGATCTCCAAGCAACTCAGGAAAAGCTGAGGCAAGAACTGCGGGTACTCCTCTTGCCCAAGGATCCCAATGATGACAAGAACGTCATCGTGGAAATCCGGGGCGGAACCGGAGGCGAGGAAGCTGCCCTATTTGCCGGCGATCTATTTAGAATGTACAGCCGCTATGCAGAAAGGCAGGGCTGGAAAATTGAGCTCATGAGTTCTAATCCCACTGAGCTGGGAGGGTTTAAAGAGGTCATTTTCATGCTGGAGGGCCATGGGGCTTACAGCAAATTGAAGTTTGAAAGCGGGGTCCATAGGGTGCAGCGGGTTCCCACGACCGAATCTGGCGGCCGGATCCACACCTCTACGGCGACTGTGGCGGTGCTGCCTGAAGCTGAAGAAGTTGAGGTAGAGATCGACCCCAATGACCTCAGGATTGATGTGTTCCGATCCAGCGGGCCCGGCGGCCAGAGCGTCAACACCACCGATTCTGCCGTTCGGATTACCCACTTGCCTACCGGTATAGTGGTTTCCTGTCAGGATGAGAAGTCGCAGCACAAGAACCGGGATAAAGCCATGCGGATCCTGAGAGCTAGGCTCTTAGATAAATACCAGCAGGAGCAGCAGGCAGAACTTGCCCAAGCCAGGAAGAGCCAGGTGGGGACCGGTGACCGGAGTGAGAGAATCCGCACCTACAATTTCCCCCAAGGACGGGTCACTGATCACCGCATCAACCTTACCCTGTACCGGATTGATGCCATCCTCGACGGCGAAATCGATGAATTGATCGATGCACTGCAGACAGCTCATCAAGCAGAGCAGCTCAAGGCGATGGAGGAGTAGGTATGTCCAAAGCATCTAGGCCTCCCCTGATCCTGGAGCTCATCACCAAGGCCAGTCAGTATCTGACCAGTAAGGGGATCGATACTGCCCGCTTGGATGCGGAGATCCTGTTGGGCCATGTCTTAAATATGGAGCGCATTGACTTGTATGTAAGATTCGACCAGCCTCTGGAGAAGGCAGAGGTTGATGCTTACCGAGTGGCCATTGCCCAGCGGGCCCAAAGGATGCCTGTTGCGTATATTACCGGTTCTAAGGAGTTTTACTCCCTA